>JAJDAB010000584.1 GCA_029262095.1 Candidatus Hydrogenedentota bacterium | reverse complement strand
AGGCGGCGAAATCAGTCTTGACCCTGTCTCCCAATTCGTCACCGTTCCCGATGTGGTGCCCAATCCGCGATACCGCAAGAAAAGCTTCATGATAAAACTTCACGAAATGGGATTTGATAACAATTGTACGAAGGCGGTCATGGCATTGCTGGGAGATGAGTTCGATCGCGAGGAACTGAGCGGTAGCTTAATGCGGTTTCGCCGGGAAACGCGGCCCGTCACCCAGGATATCGAACACACATTGGAATGCATCCAATGGCTTGCCGATTCCAATTACGAACTGCGGTTTTCTTCGAGACTCGCCGTCAGTGAACGCATCATGTTTCCCGTCTCGACGAATGAAAGCAACGGTATCGAAGATGCTCGCTTTGTCCGTTTCGTCGACGAAGACGGAACGATCGCTTACTACGCGACCTACACCGCGTACAACGGACATGACATTCTCCCGCAACTTATTGAAACGGAAGACTTTCTACATTTTCGCGTGCTTACGCTCAACGGTAGCGCGGTCCAGAACAAAGGCATGGCTCTATTTCCCCGGCGCGTCAATGGCTTATACGCGATGCTCTCTCGCCAGGATGATGAGAGTCTTTTTATCATGTATTCCGACAACCCGCACTATTGGAGCGACCCGCAAATCCTTCTACGTCCCGCCGAACCCTGGGAGTCGGTCAAAATCGGCAATTGCGGTTCTCCGATTGAGACCGACGCCGGATGGCTTGTGATCACTCACGGCGTAGGCCCAATGCGAAAATACTGTATCGGGGCCGCCTTGCTCGACCTGGATGACCCCACCCAGGTGATCGGCCGACTCCGAAATCCGCTCCTGTGCCCAGAAGGCAGCGAGCGGGATGGATACGTTCCAAATGTCGTCTACAGCTGCGGATCGCTCGTCCATGCAAACGAACTCATCCTGCCCTATGCCATGAGCGATCACTCCACCGCAATTGTGAGCATTGCTTTGGATGAGCTCCTTTCAGCCTTGACGCAGTAGTCGATTTCAATCGTTGGGTACTCGGTCGATTCGACGATCAGCCCGAGCCGTACATGGACGGGCAGCCGGGCTTCCCACTTTTCTTCATGCACTTCTTGCTCACTTCCATTTCAGTTGCCTTCTGCGGCAACGGGGTCGAAATCGCTTTGATGTGTTTCATGACGTGTTAGCTCCTTCCGTTTGTTCCGACGCAACTCGCACTTAATTGCATGGACCGCAGCCCTAATCAACTTGTTGCGCCGCACACTTCCCTAGTTTCTGACATTTCTTGTGGTCGTTAGGATACGAGCCGATTGCTGGCTTCGGCACGGATACGCTTATCGATCGAATGTGGCTCAAGACGTGAGTTCTCCAGTTTGGTATTAGGCGATCGATTACATTTCAGGAAAGCAGCCACCCATTCCCTTTTTCACGCACTTCTTCTGCTGCAACGTCTGCGGTTGCATTGCCATCTTCGGAACGGAATTCGAAATTGACCTAATGTGTTTCATGACGATCTCCTCTACAGTTCATTCTGAACGGCTATCGACCAAGTAACGTATATTGTGGTGTAGGCATCCCGCCTGCACTCAATGCCCGGCAGACTAGAAGCCTACACTACAATTATTGGCTTCTATTTTATACTGGGTCGCAATCTTTTCCGAATTTCATGCATTTCTTCGATTGCGGTTGTGGCTCTGGGGCCGCCTTCTTCGGACTCGATATCACATTAAAATGTTTCATACTGAGTTCTCCCGGTTTGTTTAACTAGAGTACCCGGCCTTGAGGACGTTGTTACTAGACCGTCCGCAAATCGACACAGCAGATGCCAGGGTGAAAGAACAGCTGATCAAATCGTGCTTGGCCAATGGTATACGGCACAACCTTCGAATGGGATCCTGGATGTGGCGCATCGTCCATCGCGGCTTGTTGCGTTAGATACAGATGGTTGTTGTTATGTTCTTTTTCCGCGTTCGATACGCGGCGTCCGCGATGACTGCGTTTGAACACCACCACACCGTTACCCTTTGGCGGGACGTTCGGCGGACAGGCCGTTACTGCAACGGCGACGGTAATCGCGCCAATCGCTTTCGCGGCGTGTTTGAGAAAATCGCGACGTGTATGGTGCACGGCCATGGTTAAGCCTCCTGTGTTGAAAAAATGGGCGGAGAGAGCGGTTGTACCCGCCCCCCGTCCGTTACCCGTTGTACCGGGCGCCAGACTTCGAGGGTGACATTGTGAAGGTCCGCTTTTACGCAGTTCTCAGCTGACGTTATGCTTCGCTCCGTCTCAGAGTGTCCGCCATTAAGACGTTGTCTGTAATCTCCGTAGGCCTCTTTGTTAAAGCCCCTACTCCCTCTTTCCGCACCGCTCCCGCGGCTATAAATTGACACCGCGTCACCATGACGCTGTGTTTTAAGCTGGTTAATGAGTACTTCTGAAAAACGTGGCACTGTATCTGAATGGGATGTTTTCGCATCCCGTGCCTTTTGTGAAAAAGGCGGGAGGAGCGTCTCGCGACGCCCCCCGTCTGTTGCCCGTTTTACCGGCCGGCAGACTTTGAGGGTGACATGTTGAAGGTCGGCTTCCAAGCAGTTCTCAGCTGACAATTCGCCTCGCTCCGTCTCGGAGTGTCCGTCGTGAAGACGTTGCACTGTAATCTCCGCGGGCCTCACTTTGGCCCCACTCCCTCTTACCGCACCGCTCCCGCGGCTAATATCGAATGCAACGCTGATTGCGCGTTGCGATGAAATCATCGTTGAGACCGAGACCGGCGCAAACGGTGCAAGCTGCGTATCCGCTCGCCCTCGTTCTCTGTTCGCCGTGTTGGTCATCGTTTGGTGCTCCCTAGTGTGTGTTGCCTGCGTTCTGGAGAGGGATAACGCAACACGTGTGCCAAGGTTTTTGATAGCGCCCTAAGTCTATATAAACAAGTTCCTTACGACTTTTTCCATCGTGGCCGCGATACAGCCCAGCCCGTCTCTAGTCTGGAAATTGGACGGGGCGACGCTCGGTTTGGCCAAATGCTGGAATGGGTGTGACCCCGAACATCCGACGTGCGAAGTAGAAAGGAATTCTCAGGGATGGTGACTTGTTCTGTTGGTGGCTTTTCGATCGGGAGTAGCCGTATCGAACGGCTGGCGCGGCAGAAGTTTCGTGCGACACAATAGACGAATCACTTGTTCTTTCCTCTAAGACAATAGCGATACCGGAGTGACCACTATGGGGCTGACGAACCACTTGGATGGAACAGGACTTCCGGCTATGACCAGGGAAACGCAGCGCGCAATGTCGCCGGACCAAGTGTTGGACGCGCTCAAGGCTGGAAATAATCGGTTCTTAGAATCCAAGCCTGCAAAACGAAACCTTATCGATCAGGTGAAGAAGACGGCAGGCACTCAATACCCGTTCGCGGCAGTGTTGGGCTGCATCGACTCGCGCGTTCCGCCGGAAATCGTGTTCGACCAGGGGATTGGTGATATTTTCGCGGCACGTGTGGCCGGCAATTTTGTGAATACGGACATTCTCGGCAGTCTGGAATTTGCGACGAAGGTTGCCGGAGCAAAATTGATTGTCGTGTTAGGACATGAGTCCTGTGGCGCTGTGGAAGGGGCTTGCGACAACGTCCAGCTCGGCAATCTCACACATACCCTCAGCAACATAATGCCCGCGGTCAATGCGGTCACCGATGTGGAAGGCAATCGCAATTCGAGCAATAAGGCGTTCGTCCAAGCCGTAGCAGAAGAAAACGTGCGCCTGACGGTTGAGGCGCTCACTGATCGAAGCGAAGTTATCAATGAATTAGTCGATCGCGGCGAACTCAAAGTCGTTGGCGCCATGCACGATGTGAATTCGGGCCGCGTAATATTCTTTGAGTAGCAGACCGTGAAGCACTGATTTCGGGGAATCGAGATCAGAATAAAGCCACATCATACGGCCCGTTCCGCGAATATAGAGAAACGGAATCGGAGACGGCCCTTTGTTAATGAAGAAAAAGCTCATCGCGAGCATCGCCTTACTGTTAATCGCTGGGAGCTTTGCGGGCGGCGAGCGCATTTATCACTGGTATCTCGCCCAACGCGACTACGCCGCCGCTCCGCCGGGGATGGTCCTGGTGCCAGCGGGTGATTTCCTACAAGGGACCGATAACCCGGCTGCCGGGGAAGACGAGAAACCGTTGCGCAAACGATTCTTGCGCGCGTTCTATATTGATACGTACGAAGTAACGAACCTCGAATTTCAAGCGTATGAACCCACGCATGAATTCGTGGACGGTGAGGAGGAATTCCCCGCAACCGGTATCACGTTGCAACAAGCACGCGATTATGCGGCCTCATTGGAAAAGCGGCTCCCCACACTCGCGGAATGGGAAAAGGCCGCGCGTGGCACCGACGGTCGTGACTATCCCTGGGGAAACAAGTTCGAAAAGGGTATCGCCAACATCGGCGGCAACTCCGACCTCGTTGCGATTGGGTCGTTCGAAGATAGCGTCAGCCCCTACGGCGCACACGACATGACCGGCAACGCCTGGGAATGGGTCGATGACACCCACCGTGACGGCGGCTTCTTCACCGGAGTCGACGTCATGGAACGCGAAATCATCAAAGGTGGCGGCTACTCCTACAGCCCCTACCAAGCCCGCATCTCCTACAACGGCTTCGAAGGCGTCGGCAGCACATGCAATGACGTGGGATTTCGGTGTGCGATGGATGCGGAGTAGCGGACTGGGTTGACCTTAGCCCTTAAATAGATGCCATTGCTTGAGAGCGTTTTCTTGCTAGGAATCCTCGCGAGAATGTTCGTTGTGGCCGGCCAAGCCTCTCGGAATACCAGAAGTTTCCTTTGGCGACTGCTTTGCATCCCTACCCCTCTTCAACGTACCTTCCATGTTAGCGTCAAGACCTCTAATGAGCTGGATGCACTCGCTCACCAATGGCAGTGCGGATGCCGACGCTAAAATTGATCCCAACACGCCCTCGTTGCCCCCACTCGAGTCAGTCGCCCCTGAAATACTGATCGCCCGAATTTCACCCATTTTTTCGATGGGCCGCGCCGCCTGTTCCATAACCTTGGGTAGAGCTTCCATCATAATTCTTCGCATTTCGATGGTTGCTGCGGATTCGGCCAGACTATGTCTCTCAACAGTTTCGGCTTGCGCGAGACCTTTCTTCTTCTCCAACTCTATTTCCACTTCACTAATTTTTCTCTTCAGATCTCCGAGTTTAGATTCGAGTTCGACGTTCGCTTGTTCCATCTGGAGTATTTTGCCCTTATGTGCTAATTCGTCAGTCTCATCTTTTCGCCTCAGATCTTCTAGATCTTGTTTCTTAGCGTCTTCCAGTCTGCAGATTTCGGCATCTCGCTCGATCTTGCCAAGTTGGGTCTGCTTGCTCAGATCGTCGATTTCCTTTTGTACTTCCGAAACGATTTTTTCTTTTTCTCTAATTTGTTTCTTCTTTTCTACATCGAGCGTTAATCGTTCGTTGTGTTCCCATTTTTGAAACTTGATATCTCCCTCGTTTTCCAATCGCTTTTTTTCAACCGCGATTATCTTCAATTGTGTACTGTGTGTCTTATCGAGCTCCGCACGTTTTTGTTGGAACTCATTGTCAGATCGTTCTGTGGCGAGTGCGGCTTCATCGAGAGTTTTCTTGAACTCTTGCCACTTAGTTAGAATGGCTTTGGTCGCAAGCGCGCCGGTCGGTGGCAAGGGTTCAATCAAAATTGTGCACCTGACTAGAATCAGACCGATTTTGGCAAGGTCTTCTCTCGCCTTATTTTCAATGCTCACGACGGCTGCTTTTCTATACTCCGGATCTTCGATGAGTTCAACATATTTGCAGTCCTTCAAGGCGATCTTGACGGCAGTGCTCACATAGTTTCTTGCCCAGCCTTCAAAGAACGCAAACTCGATCTTTCGCTGAAGGTCTCTCGAAGGTGTGCAAGAATCGGTGCATCGGGCCAAGCGATCCTCTCTCTCTTCATCTCTATTGCCGCCAACAACGACTACGAACTCTGCATTGACAGCGCACTCAAGATCTTCAAGCGTGACATAGATATCTTTTGTGTTTGGCTTCTCTTTTGATACTACGTTCAATGGAAGAGATATCGTGAACATGCCAAGCTTTACATGATTCCATTCTTCCCAAGGCCAAACACGAGCGGTCTCACCTACAACAACTTTCTTGCCAGTGGGTCTCTTCGGAAAGAAAAGACAATATGCGTTGTCCGGCCTAATTTTGCGTAGCATCTCGAAACTCCTTTATGCTCCCGTAACGATCCGTTCAAAAGTATCCATCTCTTCCAGGATCTGAGAGGAAGTGAGTCTAATACGGCTAATCGGCGAGAAACTTGTGACGTAAGAGGGGACTTCCCGCAAACTGTGGCGGGCCTGCCCAAGGTACACCTGCGGTGTCTCGCCCGTTTCGGTCACTTTACTCGCGCAGACAGCTAACATGTAGTACAACATCACGGAATACAACGGATCGGGATCTTCTGCAACGCTTCGTTTGAGTACAGACATCGCGGACTTATACAACTCTGTGGGAGTCATCGCTCGCCATTCCGAAGCCCCCACATGTTCCATGGTCATGGCCAACACGAATTCGCCAAGTGGTTCGTTGTATATATCGTAGGCTTGCCAGTAGCACTGAAGAGCTTTCTCGGCGTTTTCGTACTGTTTGTATGCTGATCGGAATGGGAGCGGGATCAACTTTGGCATATACAGATCGCCTTGACCAATTCTGATCCGACTCATTGCCTTCCTCGCATCCGTTTGTTCATCGCCAGCGATATCGATACTTTCTATTTCTCGAATTGCCTTGTCGTATTCGTTCACCAACGTCTCGAACGGGACTTTATCATTGCAGAACATTACCTGGAGCCGGTAACTGACAGATTCGAAGTGGCGAGGGTTTCGAGTCAGAGCCTCTTCGAACTTTGCTTGACTCGCTTCGTAATTTCCCAAGTTCTTGTGGGCGACACCTTGGAAGTGGGAACAGAAAACAAGCATTTGTTTGAGCCGATTTTGGACTTGTTCTCTGTCTTGTTCCGCGTAGTTATGCAGATTTGGTTGTGAGAGGTCGGCACGGCCGCGCCGGTCAGCGATTTCAAGATCCGATAGCGCGGCTTCGTATTCGTACACACCAACGCGGGCGATACCTCTTACGTAGAAACAGAACGGATTCATGAGGCCTTCAACTTTGCGCATCCGTTCGAGACTTGTCAGTTTTTCTGAAAACTGCGTCATTGGACGACGATTTTCTTCGAGTCTCAGCTCACGTCGATCAGTCTTTTTCGAAGTTAGTCTTAGCGCGTCGGAATTCAGGTCCGCGATCATGTCATGCAAGACGGCTTCGGCCTCGGCTCTCTGAACTTCGAGTGCCTCTGCGCGGTCTTCAATCTCGGCTATTTGGTCTTCAACTTTCTTCCGATACGCGAAACTATCCTCGAGCGTACGAATAAGTGAGCTGATTGTCGTTATGTTATCTTGAAATGATCTCACCAAATTGCGCATCTCTCGATCATATCGTTCGCGTGACTCATCTCTGCGCGATTCTGTAGTGACTTGACGGTAGCCAAAGTAGATGGAGAACAATCCAAAAAATGCAGCAACGGAAGTGAAGATGAAATACATCCCCTGCATGGAGCTTTTTGCCTGGTCGAGAAGTGCCGTTTGGCGCAACTCTAGGTACTCGAGTCGATTCGTCATTCTCTCAACAGCCTCGCTTGGTATTACGTCGGCACGTCTAACAGCGATTTCCGTTGCTACCGATTCGCGTAAGGACGATGTCAGACTCTTGTACTTGCTATCCTGAAAATACAAGAAGAGAAAGATTAGGATGGATAAAGCGATAATTACGAAAAGAAAGAACTTTGGGAAAGCACTTCCTCTCCCCTTCAAATCATGTATTCGCGTATCCAATTCAGATTCGAGCAAAACTAAGTCTTCTCGCAGGCGATCAACCGCGGACTCGGACTCTGTTGGCGAAGGTTTTCTATTCGAGAGAGAGGGGGGCATAATGACCTCGTTTCTTCAGTGCTTGCCGAAACTCATTGACAACTGCGAGGGGAATACGGACGAGGAGCACTTCATGTTAAACGCCAACAGCATAGGTGAGAACCACAGGAACGAGGAAAGCCACATGACACGCATGCACGAAAACTTCGACGGTGCTTTCCCAGATTCTGCGTCTCGAGAAGTATTGTCCACGACTACGTTTCACCATCCGAAGTTGTTGGCTACGCCAGAAACATGATCAGCATTGTCTATTTGCAATCACGGGACTTGTGGCACAATAATCCACCACTGGCCCTAAGTCCATTGATGTGATACGGAAAACAAAGACATCCATGACGGGTCTTGGTCGAGCAGTAAGGGAAATACAGGGACAGACTACACAATACGTCACGAACGATACTCGCAGCGCCAAAGCCAGTCCGATAAATTCAAAGAAGTGTGCCTCGATCTGTCAACTCATTACCCTTTGTCTCGCGGATTCGCATCACTCCGAACCGATACTGCAACACTTCGCCATAGTAGACGGTGGATACGTCAGCTGGTGACCTCACCCCGGATGCACATCGAAATCGCTTCTTCGCGTTCTTCGTGAACTTCGTGGTGAAGAATTTCCGTGAATCGAACCACCTCATGTCAACGTATCCCCCGCTTTTGCTCGTTGCCACGGCCATTGGCCGACGGTGATGTCTCTTCGCTGAAAGCTGATCAGTGCGAGTGCGAAGAAGATTGCTGCGATGACGAGTAACGTCCAGACGTCTTTCGCTTGGACGCCGATGAAGAAAACCGTGGCCCCGGAATCGAAGTAGTGGAACAGTATGAAAGGTTTTATTACGGCCAGTGCCGGGACGATTCCCGCTAAGATTTCCGCGAAATAGCTCACTAGGAAAACGACCGTGGCTGCTGTCGCTGCGGTTTTGCGGTTGGGCAACCACGCGCTGAAGAACAATCCCATCATTAAGAACACCAGCGTGATCGGCATACAACTCATGACGGCGACGAATAGTTCCGACGTGGATACATTTACCTCCACCGACTGTCTGACCCAGATGAGCGTCAGTGCGCTCGTCGCGCCGGTTATCATCAAGACCATGAAGGTCACAATGGTCAGCGCGATGGCTTTGGTGGTCACGATTTGCCAACGCTTCAGCGGCATGGTGACGATGAGTTCGAGCGTGCCTTTGTCTTCTTCGCCCGCGAGCGTATCTGAACTGCTGACAATCACGTAAATCGCGAGAATGACGGGCACGTTGAGAACCAATGACGACGCGATGAAACCCTCGAATGAACCGAGGTCGATACCGATCGCCTTGTAAAAAGGAATTTCGGATAGCACTGCCATCTTGTCCTCGAATTGCGGGTAGATCGCAACGTACATGATGCCGAAGAGCCCGAGCCCGAGGCCCCAACCCAGTATGACACCCCATCGCGAAAACAACTCGTACTTCAGCAGATTAAGCGCTAACACGATCGTCGTCCTCATCGGGTTCGTCGTAGAACGCGAGAAAGATCTCTTCCAGCGTCACAGGCAACGTCTCAAGATCCTCAACGCCGTAGCCCGCTGCCCGCTCCATGACCTCCGCGAACCCCGATCGGATTTCGAGTGTCACGCTCGATTCGTCGCGCGTCAGTTCCTTGACGCCGTCAATGGTGAACGCGTCTGTCGCGGGCAGAGTCCGAAATCGAATCTGCAGACGTTTGAACTGTTGATGGGTCAAATTCTCGACGCGGTCCGTTCGGACCAATTCGCCGTTTCGGATAATGCCGACCCGGTCGCACACCGCTTGTACTTCCGGGAGGTTGTGCGAAGAGAAGAAGACCGTGCGGCCCTCTTCCTTTGCTTCGCGTACCAACTCCAATACAACTTGCTGCATGAGCGGGTCCAGTCCCGACGTTGGCTCGTCCAACATCAACAATTCCGGTTTGCTCATGAACGCGGCGATGATGCCAATTTTTTGTTTGTTTCCCCGTGAATACGCATGAATCTTACGCGACGGGTCGAGGTCGAGCCGTTCGATCAATTGGTTTCGAAACGATGTGTTTACGTTGGCGTTGCGGAGTGATGCCAACATGCGCAGAAACGAATCAGCCTTCATGTGCGGATAAAGACTCAGCTCCCCGGGCAAGTAACCCACACGTTTGCGAAGAGCTGTCCCTTGCCGCTGACAGTCCAGACCGAAAACCGCAGCACGACCGCTCGTCGGCCGAATGACATCCATCAGTACCCGTTGGGCGGTCGTTTTTCCAGCGCCATTTGGCCCCAGAAAACCGAAAATCTCTCCACGACGAACGAACAGATCAACATCAACGATGCCGCGTTGATGCCCATAATAAACCGTCAGTTCTTTCGTCTCGATAACATGATCAGTCATGAGGAGATTTGCCGCCTACACTGTTACTCGAAAGCATGCACAGATCGCATCATAACTGCGAACGCACGGAAAAGTAGATTCTAGGAATAGTGAGTGGCGAAGAAAGATGACTGCGCGCTTCACGAGACGCATACGCAGTGATTTAGACCGTTCGAATATCTACGCAGCAGATACCGCGGTGGAAGAACAATTGGTCGAACCGTTCGCGGCTGAGGGTGAGGGTGAGGGTGAG
>JAJDAB010000583.1 GCA_029262095.1 Candidatus Hydrogenedentota bacterium | reverse complement strand
CGCGAGCCGCTCGTGGTGGACTGGGACGACTTGGAATCACAACGCGAAGTTGGTCATCCCGTCCCTCTACGCTAATTCGTTCAGTTCCTGATTCTCTCCTCCTGAAATTATTCTTGACTCACACAGGAAACCAAATTCCATGCAGATTCTGTTTATCAACAACAACGGCGGCGGTTTCGCCGACTACATCGAGATCGAAGCAGGAACGACGGTCCGCAAATTGTTTGACGCGAGAATCAGCGGAAACGCTGCCGATCATTTGATCCGTGTCAATCGTCAGCCCGTCGCATCCAACTACGTGCTTCAGCCGAACGACCGCATCTCCATGACTCCCGTGAAGATCGAGGGTGCCAACAGTTGACAGCGCCAAATGTTGACGGCGCCAAGAGTTGACGGCGCTCGTTGATGATGGTCCTTCAGAGATGGTCTGAATTCTACCGGGCGGGATCGCGCGGGCTTTGTACCGCGCGGTCCCCGCTTCCGTTTGATAATAACTTGCCTCTTGCAAGGAATGTTTATGTCACGAAACAACAAACCAATATTGCGAATGGCGGCGGAGATTCACAAGCAGTACCTTGTTCGATCTAGTCCAGCGTCGCCCATCGAGTTTTCACGCGTGCCGTATGAACGCTGTTTGAAGTTGGTGCGGCAACTCCGCGTCGCTCACAGCCGTGACTGGCATGGTGCAGCGGAATGTGTCCGCCGAGATTTGATCGCTGCCTTGGAATCTCATCAGCGCGAGCTGCAAAGCCTCTCCACGTTGCTCTCCAACATGGCACACAAACCGGCAGTGGTTAACATGCGCGACATCTACGAGGAACTCACGGCGCTGCACGACGAGTTCGACGGTGTCTCCTGGCATGCGAAGCAGGGAACCTTATCGGTCGCGACGGAATCGATTCGGTTGGACGACGTATATCTGGGGTCCTTTGAAATCCAGCTCGATTGCCGGTCCCTTCCCAACGCACATTACGAAATCATCGCACTGGACGCCCAACCACCTAGCTGCAATGAATCCGTCACACATCCGCACGTCCAGGACAACGTTTTGTGCGAAGGCGACGCGCAGGTACCGATTCAACAAGCCCTGTCGGATGGCCGCCTAACGGATTTCTTTCAACTCGTGGCCATCACGCTGAGCACCTATAACGCATCCAGCGCCTACGTAACGCTTGCCGACTGGGACGGCGTGCCGTGCGTCGATTGCGGTTCGAACGCCAGCGAAGATTACCGCATGTCATGCAGCCGCTGCGAAGAAGTGGTATGTGACGACTGTTCACGCTCGTGTGAGGACTGCGGTGATCATTGCTGCGGCGAATGTTTGGGGCTCTGTCACGCTTGCGAGAATTGCTATTGCGGAAATTGTCTAAAACGATGTGATCACTGCGGTACAAGGAATTGCTCCGGCTGCCGCTGGGAAGAAAGGTGTAAGCGTTGCCATGAAACGACCGAACAAGAATGCAAACAAAACCGCCAACCAGAAGGCCAGCGTAAAGGCGAACAAGAGCTTGAAGAAGAGCGAAACCCGGCGTCGGTGCCACAGGTCCGTCCGGCCAGCCCCGACACCGCTGCTGCGGTTCAGTCCCACGGCGTGGGCGAAGCTGCTGTTCCTGCGGGACTACGGTGATACGGAAGTCGGTGGATTCGGTATTGCCGCTGACGACGACTTGCTATTTGTGCGGGACGTGCGCCTGGTGCGCCAATCCTGCACGCTTGCCCACGTGGCCTTTGACGATGAATCCGTCGCCGACTTTTTCGATGAGCAGGTGGACCAGGAACGCCAGCCCGAACAGTTTGCCAGAATCTGGATTCACAGCCATCCTGGCGATTGTCCACTGCCCAGCATGACCGACGAAGAGACCTTCACGCGGGTCTTCGGCGCATCGGACTGGGCGGTCATGTTTATCGTGGCGCGCGGCGGCCAAACGTTTTCACGATTGCGGTTCAATGTGGGGCCAGGGGGCCAGCACGAGATTCCCGTGCGAGTCGATTTCAACGAACCGTTTGCGGGCAGCGATCACGACGCCTGGGAGAACGAGTATCTCAACAATGTCCAAAACATGGATGCAGCGGCTGCTTCGCCTACTAGTGACGTAGCTGATTCCCCCGCCACAAGGATCGTTGCTGCCGATGAGTTTTGGCCCTGGGACGATGAACCAGACGAGTGGACTAATCAGACAGATCTCGATGACTTGGAACAACAAGAGAGGATGGTTTATGAATGATTCGAATAACCTGATTGCTATAAACGTCGATCAAGCAACTCGCTTTACGCGACAGCGTGATCTGGTTCCAAGAGACCGGCTGGCTGATATGCGCGTAACTGTCATTGGCGTGGGGGCTGTTGGTCGCCAGGTCGCGGTGCAGCTTGCTTCCCTCGGCGCGGTGCACATTCAGTTGATCGACCATGACACGATTGAGCCGACGAACGTTACGACGCAAGGTTATTTCGCCGGACAGGTTGGCGCGGCCAAAGTCGATGCTGCTGCGGACACCATCATGGGACTAGACGACAGGATTCGCGTCGACACGATCAGCGACCGTTACCGGTCCAGGCATCGGACTGGCCAAGCGGTGTTCTGCTGCGTCGACTCGATTTCCGCGCGCAGCGCCATCTGGCGTTCGCAAAAAGATCGCTGCCAGTTCTGGAGCGACGGCCGGATGTTGGGCGAAGTGATCCGCGTGCTCGCCGTGGACCAGGCTGCCCTGCATGAAAAGTACAGCGCGACACTCTTTCCGCAGGCCGAGGCCCAGCAAGGCGCCTGCACGTCACGGAGCACAATCTATGCCGCCAGTATCGCGGCCGGGCTGATGCTCCATCAATTCACTCGCTGGCTGCGGGACATCGCTGTCGACTTCGATAGCACGCTGAATTTGCTCGCGGGGGAAATGACCGTCGCTTAACCGCGCTGCCTCACAGCATTCTGCATTCATCAAGCCTCATCGGACGCAGACGCGCACGATCTTTGAGCAAAGTCATCCTGCGCGCTCATCGGCAACGATGCAATTAACCGCGCGTGCCCAACTATCCAACAAACAGGTTTTAATGAGCGAAGAAACAGAACATCGTGTCAATGTCGTCATCGGCATCTTCACGTTAACCATGATACTCAGCTCACATTTCTATGGCATTTACCCGATTGTCGTTTGGCTGATCGGCATGACTCTCATCGGGTTGATCTTGAATGCCATCAAGGGGCGCGACGAGTAACGGGGAAGCCGATTCGATCACATCAATTCGTTTGTATTTGGAGGAACAAGAATTATGCCGCTACAACTCTCAGTTGGACTCTCGAAGAAACAAGGACTGCCAGATTTTGGCAGTATCGGTGCGTCGTGCAGCGTCACGGTTGAACTGGATGGATCTCTGTTACAAGAAGATTTGGAGTCGTTTCATCGGCAGGTCAAGAACGCCTACGTCGCATGTTCGCAGGCGGTCAACGACGAATTGGCAAGACAGACCAGTGAATCAGACGCGATTGGCAATCATCGTCAGAGCGAACAACGTCAAAGCGAACAAC
>JAJDAB010000582.1 GCA_029262095.1 Candidatus Hydrogenedentota bacterium | reverse complement strand
AGACTAAGTGCCGCTGCGACGCCGCATATTGCCGCATTAACGCGTACAACACACACGCAGCCGCGAGCACCAATGCGCCCTTCGCCGCTACTTCAATCGCCAATCCTGCATCCATCATGCTTGGCCCTCCCGCCGGGCGTCTTCAATCAAGCTCGCCATGCGATCCAACTCGGTTTCAGGCAATTCCTGCTGATTCAGGTCCAACAACGCAGCCACCGCTTTTTCCGTTGAACCCTCAAAAAAGGTATCTAATACTTGTTGCAACGCCGTGCGCCCCGCGCGCGACCGTGCTTTTAGGGGTGAATAGACGTACCGCGCGCCATCCTTCACATGGCGGAGGTGTCCCTTCTCTTCTAAGATGCGTAAAAGGGCCCGAACGGTTGAGTAGCTCGGCGGATCGGGCAGGGCTTCCAGCACCTCAGCCGCTGCCGCCCGGCCGTTCCTGTAGATGATTTCCATGATTTGGCGCTCGCGCCGACTCAGCCGCGCATCGTGTCCTGCAGGCATGTAGGTCTCCTTAGGTATGCGAAAATATTAGCAGAAAGCCCCAGGTCTGTCAAGGGGAAATGCGAAATAATTAGCATTTATTTTCGAGAGTCTTTGAAGTCTGCAACTAATTGAAATATAGTCGTTTATGCGATTGAGGCAAGCGAAGAAGGCTTGACGAATAGTGCATCGCGGCGCTGATACAAGGAGTCTCGAAGACCAATGTCTGAGAAAAAGAACGCATGGAGCACCACGGGTTTGGTCACCGCCGAGGCCTTATTACCGGCGCGGCTTCAGGCCCATATCGCAGCGCACATCGCAGCCGGGCCAGCCAAGATTCTTGCCAAACCCGAGCACGATTACGGCCATGTAGCACTCTCGTGGCAGGCCGATGGTCGGGGTGGTCGTCTTGCCACGCATGAATTGTCCGAAACGTTTCGATGCGCGCTCAGCATCTCGAGTATGGAACTCCACGTGATCGCGCCAGATGATCAAAGTAGTCTGAAACTCCATCAAGAAACGTTAACGACCGCGAAGACCTGGATTCAGACACAACTCGCGAAATTCGGTGCGTCAGAACCGATACCCGATCCAAAGGAATGGCCGGATCACTCCGTTGCGCAAGGGGCGTCATTCGATTGTTCTAATCAGGCCTCCTTTGCCGAACTGGAACGCTATTTCAATAACGCCGCCATCGCGCTACAACCGATATCCGATGGCGAACCACACGCGACGCCAGTTCGCACATGGCCGCATCACTTTGACACCGCGACGCTTGTATCCCTGGATCCCGATCTCGATCCCGAATCGGCTCGGTCGATTAATTTGGGGTTCTCACCCGGTGATGGTCAGTTCGCAGAACCTTACTGGTATGTAGTCCCGTACCCTGACCCGAAAAATACGGCCCCGCCCGAATTGCCGGATGATGCGTTTTGGCATCTTGAAGGGTGGACCGGCGCAATTCTGAAGGCATCGTCGTATGCGTGCATCGATGCGCCGGAAGAACAACATAAGGTGGTGGCGAAATTCCTGGGCTCGGCTTATGATGCTTGCAAGAAACTGCTAGAGGAGGACTCGCCGCGGTAAGTCGCACCGCGTTGTGATGATCGAGTTCGAGAACGTATCCAAACGATTTGGCCAAACACGCGCGGTCAATGATCTCTCGCTGAAGATCGAATCCGGTGAGTTGGTGGCCTTGCTCGGTGAATCCGGCTGCGGAAAGACGACCTGTCTGCGCATGATCAACCGGCTCATCGATCTGGACAAAGGTTTCATCAGTGTCAACGGCGAGCATGTTTCCGATCACGACCCCGTATTACTTCGCCGTGGCATCGGATACGTCATTCAAGGCGTCGGTCTCTTTCCGCACTACTCGGTCGGGCGCAATGTCGCTGCCGTTCCTCAATTGCTCGGTTGGTCTACCGCCGACATCGATGCGCGTGTCACTGAGCTCCTCGACCTCGTAAACCTTCCCGCGAACCAATTCGCCGATCGGATGCCTAGTGAATTATCCGGTGGCCAACGTCAACGCGTAGGCGTTGCACGTGCGCTCGCGGCTCGGCCCACCGTGATGTTGATGGACGAACCGTTTGGCGCGTTGGATCCGATGACTCGGGCCGAACTTCAGGACGAGTTTCGCGCGCTGCAACAGAGGCTCGAATTGACCGTCGTCATGGTTACGCATGATGTGTCCGAAGCGTTGTTAATGGCCGACCGCATCGCGGTGATGCACGCGGGTGAACTCGTTCAAATCGGGACGCCACACCAACTGTTGACGAAACCAGGGGATGATCGCGTCGAAGCGCTTTTGGCGATGCCAAAAGCGCGCGCAGAACGAGTTGAAACGCTTATGAAAGCTGAACGATCATGAGCGACGCGCTCCGCGAACAACTGCAATACTTCCCCGACTATCTCGGGCGTCATTTGTTGTTGACGATAACCGCACTTGCACTTGGCATTGCGATAAGCCTTCCATTGGGATTGCTGGCTGTACGAATCCCACAATTGCGTCGGCCGCTCTTGGTCTCGTCGAGCATTATTCAGACGATCCCCGGCCTCGCGTTACTCGCATTCATGGCCGTGTTCTTTTCATTATTCGGTTTCGCGGCTGCGCTCATCCCGATTCTCTTGTACAGCATCATGCCGATTCTGAGAAACACCGTGACAGGCATCGACCAGGTGGACGCGTCCGTTGTTGAAGCCGCACGCGGAATCGGCATGACGCCGAATCAGGTATTGACACGCGTTCAATTGCCACTCGCGCTGCCCGTCATCATTGCAGGCATTCGAACGGCAACGGTATGGACGGTGGGCCTAACAACCATCGCAACGCCCGTCGGCGCGACGAGTCTCGGCAACTACATTTTTAGCGGATTGCAAACCCAGAACAACGTCGCGGTTGCGCTAGGCTGCATTGGCGCGGCGGCGCTCGCGCTCATTCTGGATGGCCTAATAGGCGTTATCGAAATTGCCGCGACTTGCCGCAGTGTCCGGCTGGCGGCGGTTGCCGGGGTTGGTCTCTTCGCAGTCATTGGCTCCGGTCTCGCCCCGCAAACGATGGATGCGATTCACGAATTGCGAACGAGCCGCGACTCCGCTGGCGGCCAGAGCGTCGTCGTTACGGTAGGCGCGAAAGGATTCACGGAACAGTACATCCTTGCCGATGTCATTGCGGATCAACTGCGGAAGGCAGGGTATACCGTCGAGGTAAAGCAGAATCTTGGGTCGTCGGTCGTATTCAGCGCGTTAGTCGAAAACGATATCTCGTGTTACGTCGACTACTCAGGGACGATTTGGACAAACCACATGAAACGGGACGACAATCCGGGTGCCGAGGCTGTGCTCGAACAAATGAGCGAAGCCCTCAAG
>JAJDAB010000581.1 GCA_029262095.1 Candidatus Hydrogenedentota bacterium | reverse complement strand
CAAAGGCGATAAAGCGCAACCCATCGACTTCAGTTTCGCCGCGCGTAAATTGAAACCACAAGCCCGCGAACAAGACCAGAATCGCTAGCGGCCCTAAATAAATCCCACGTTGATGCGCGGTCTTCCCCACTTCAAATTGGTATGCAGCCCACACCCGCGCGATCATGCGTCCAACACCTGCGAATAAAAATCGCTCAACGTGCGTTTGCGCGGAATAACACCGGACAACACATACCCACTGTGGATCAGAAACGACGTCAATTGATGAACGTTCTCGCCGTGAAGATGAACCTCGACTCGATTAGCGTGGGCGGTGCATTCTTTAACCCAGTCCTCTTCAATCAATCGCCGCGCCGCGGCCTCTGGCGAATCGATCAACACATCAATATGCGACCCGTCATACGAAATCAATCGATCGGTGTCTTCGCACGCGATCAATCGACCGCAGTTCAATACTGCAACTCGATCGCACAGTTCTTCGACTTCGTGCAACCGATGACTCGAAATTACAATCGTAACGTTTGCCTCATTGGCGAGAAAGCGCAGCAACGTGCGCAGCTCACTGGCCGCGTCCACATCGAGGCCACTCGTCGGCTCATCCAGGATCAACAATTCGGGGTCCGTCAACATCGCCTGCGCAATCCCTAAACGTTGACGCATCCCAGTCGAAAACGTGCGCACCGGTTTCTTCGCATCCGAAAGTAACCCAACCCGATCAAGGGCTCGGTCAACATTTACCGACTGCCGTGCGAGCCGCGCAAGTAACAGTAAATGTCGGCGCGCGGACAAATGACCATAAAACATCGGACGCTCAAGCAATACGCCCATTCGATTCGCAATCGAAAGAAAATCACGGCGAATGTCTTTGCCGAATATACTGATGCTGCCTTCACTCGCGCGAATGAGCCCCGACAGCAGGCCCAATGTCGTGCTTTTCCCCGCGCCATTCGGGCCGAGAAGCCCCAGCACTTCGCCCGTTTCCACCTCCAGCGAAACGCCGCCTACAGCCACCAGTGGACCGTAACACTTGGTCAAGTTCTTCGCTTCAATACAAGCAGGCATCGTCGCGATCTATCCCGGCTCACGCTCGCCCGCGGGGCAAATATCTTTCAGCAACAACTGAATCGAAGTTTCACCACGCCATGTATTGAATTGCGGTGCAAACGCGATATCCACCGCGGGCGCAGCGGCAATTTCGTTCAGGCGATCGCCCATGCCGAAACCGATCGCGTGCATCGTTGCGCTATCATCCCGGACCATCATTTTTAGGTGTCCGCCACGCAATTCACGGCAAGACCCCGGCACGATTTCCGCGCCAAATGTCGCAAATACCGGCGATGCGTTGTGATGACCGCATGGCTGCAACCGGTCGAGCGCGTGGATGAGCTGCGGATCGATACTGCTCAGCGCGACTTGTGCGTCGATGCGGAGCGGCTTAAGTAATTCGCCATCGGGCAACCGTTCACGCGCGCATCGCTCAAATGCATCGCGGAACGCGTCCACCTTATCCGCGTCGATCGTTAGACCCGCAGCCGCGGTATGCCCACCGTGTTTGATCAGCAAATCGCTGCACGACGCAATCGCAGCTGCAAGGTCGAACCCTTCAATACTGCGTCCCGACCCGCGACCGCTCCCATCTTCATCCAACGCGATCAGGATCACCGGCCGGTAATACAAGTCTTGGATTCGGGATGCGACGATACCAATGACCCCTGCATGCCAATCGCGCCGCGCAAAAACAATGCTCCGCTGCTCCGATGTGAACGTCCGCGCCAACTCGCTTAAGACGTCGTCTTGCACAGATCGTTCCACTACACGACGCTCTTCGTTGATCGCATCGAGATCGCCAGCAAGCCGGTGTGTTTCATCAAAATCATCACTCAACAGCAAATCGAGACCTGCGGTTCCGTCCCCCATGCGTCCGCCCGCGTTAATACGCGGTGCAATCTGATATGCGATACTCTCCGCACGCAATTCCGCCGTGTTCAGTTTCGCCACACGATTTAGCGCGGCGACACCTGCTCGCGGTTTCATTCGAATATGCGCCAATCCAGCCGCTGCGAGATCGCGGTTATCCCCCGTGAGCGGAACCACATCGGCAATGGTGCCCAACGCCGCCAGATCTAGCCCCCCCGCTTTTCCCGTAAGCGCGCGTCCCAATTGAAACGCTAACGCCGCGCCACACAAATCGGCGCCGGAAAAATCCTCGGCTTCGAGTTTCGGGTTAACGATCGCAACTGCGTGCGGCAACGCGCTGCCAGGCAAATGATGATCAGTAACAATCAGGTCCACGCCCGTCGACCGTGCATGCTCCGCCGCGTCCAACGCGGCAATTCCATTGTCCACGGTAATAATAAGTGAGGCGCCAAGTTTCGCCGCCCAATCGACGCGATCCGGGCTGAGCCCGTACCCTTCCTGTTGCCGATTCGGCAAACCGTAATCAATTTTTTCGATGCCATAGTACCGGAGCGCGCGCACTAATAATGCGGTGCCCGCGATTCCATCGACGTCGTAATCGCCGAACACGACTATGCGTTCGTCGGCATCACGGGCTTGCTCAATACGGGCGACGGCTTCCCGCATGCCGCTCAGTGTGAACGGATCGCATATATGGGTGAGCGACGGATTTAGGTAGCGCTGCGCCGTATCAACGGTCGCGATTCCTCTCGCGCACATACAGTGCGCGACGATTCGTGAGACGTCATGGGCCTCAACAATCGCATTGACCGCGTCCCGATCAACGTCCGCGACTGTCCATAATCGCCGCCGTTCCACCCGCGTCGTCATCCCCCCGCTACGACGCGGTCCCCTTTACCGCTTCGACCAACGCAACAATTGCATCGACCGTTTCATCCGGCGTCATCCCAGTCGTATCAACTTCAATCGCATCATCCGCCGGACGCAATGGCGCTACCGTACGATTCCGGTCCCGCTCATCCCGTTCTCTGATTTCTCCCGCAAGTTTTTCAATGTCCACAGAATGCCCCGCAGCTTTCATATCTTCAGCCCGACGATTCGCCCGCTCTTCAGGCGATGCATCCAGATAAATCTTGCAAGCCGCCTCGGGAAACACAATCGTCCCCATATCACGACCTTCCGCGACCGTCGGGCCCAACGCCGCAATTCGGCGCTGGTGCGCAACCATAGTTTCACGAACGTTCGTGTTGTCCGCTAGATAATGAATGGAACGAGTCACATCCGGCGCACGAATTGCCGCACTCACGTCAACGCCGTCCACGAGGACCGAATTACCTTCCGCCATATCGAGATTCATTTCTCGAGCTACTGTTGCGAGCGCAACGTCGTCTGTTAGCGGAACACCGAGATGCATCGCACGCCACGTCGCCGCGCGATACATTGCCCCGGTATCCAAAAATGCGTAGCCCAACCGCTCAGCCGCGCACCGCGCAACCGTACTTTTCCCCGCACCGGCCGGTCCATCAATAGTGACCACGTCCGTAATCGTTCTTCCCCCCATCGCCGATCGCGCGTTACGCAGTTCTCGACGCGAACGTAGCGGCGATGTTCTCAGTAAATGGCGGACGCAAGATGCCCACTTCAGTGACCAAGCCCGCTATCAATTCATTCGGCGTTACGTCGAAGGCCGGACTATAAACTGACACGCCTTCCGGCGCGGTCTGGACGCCGAAACCATGCGTCACTTCTTTCGGGTCTCGTTGTTCGATTGGAATGTCTTCGCCCGATAGAACGGCGAGATCGAAGGTGGATAGCGGCGCGGCAACATAAAACGGGATATTGTGCGCTTTCGCAATCAGCGCGACGTTATACGTCCCAATCTTGTTCGCCGCGTCTCCGTTTGCCGCAATACGATCCGCGCCAACCACCACAACGTTGATACGCCCTTCACGCATGACTTGCGCCGCCGTGTTATCGCAGATCAACGTACAGTCAATACCCGCGCGCGCCAATTCCCAGGCGGTTAAGCGCGCCCCCTGCAGCAACGGCCGCGTTTCATCCGCAAACACCTCGAAATTTGTACCATTTTCGTGTGCGGTGTACATCACCGCCAAGGCGGTGCCATACGATGCCGTGGCGAGTCCACCCGCGTTGCAGTGTGTCAATACACCCTGCCCGTCGCCGATAATCGGCGCGCCGTGCCGCCCAATCGCTCTGCATAGTTCGGTGTCTTCACGCAGAATTTCAAGCGCTTCCACTTCCAACCGCGCGACCAACGATTCAGCCGTGCCGCCGTTTGCCGCCTCATGCGCGACACGCTTCATCCGATCAAGCGCCCAGAACAAATTTACCGCAGTCGGTCGTGACGTTGCCAAGTACTCCGCCGTCGCGTCAACCGCGCTCAACGTTTCCTCAAGTCCCTGCGGTTTTTTCTCGCGCGTTCCCACCAACACGCCGAATGCCGCGCATACGCCGATGGCCGGTGCTCCGCGAACGCGCAATGCCTTGATGGCCTCCCAAACGCGCTCTGAAGTCGCAAGCGTTATTTCTTTGAACTCATTGGGCAGCAACGTCTGATCGATAATAATCAGGTCGCCCTTGTCCCAGCGTATCGTTTCTAGTGTTGCGGTATCAGTCATGGGAAGAATGCTATCAGGGGTGTTGAGCGAACACAAAAGGCTGAACTTGATTTTCCGGAAAACTCGAGACGTGCTCTCCCAACTCAGCCCAATGAAAAATCGTCATCCCCGCGAAGGCGGGGACCCAGAGCATCGATGGAACGAATATCGTAACTACAACCGACTCTCTTCCCTGCGTACGATGCGGCCGATGTTGGCGCGGTGACGATAAACGATTAACAGAACGATTGCCCCCACTGCTATGCGCAAAGCCCATCCCCTGGGGAGGCTATGGGTCGGGTATGTCGCCCACTCGTGTGGCAGAACGAATACGGCAATACCCATTCCAACCGCGGCGACAATTGACGCCGCACTCACCATTCGCGTGGCGAAGAATATGACGGCAAACAATGTGATGGCGCCTACCATCGGCAACGGGGCAAGCGAAAGAAACACGCCGGCACTCGTAGCAACGCCTTTACCACCTTTGAACTTTAGGAAGATAGGCGCAAAATGTCCGATGATCGATGCGATGCCACACGCAAGCGGACCGTACGACCAATCACCGATACGGCTAACGAGCAATACAGCAATCGCGCCTTTCCCGATATCGCCGAGTAGCGCCAATGCCCCAAGCCCTTTACCGAGTACCCGCAGCGTATTGGTCGCGCCGATATTCTTACTACCGTGCTCGCGAATGTCTTTACCGCGCAACGCCAGCCCAAGCCACAGCCCGGTCGGCACCGAGCCGATCGCATACGACAACGCTATCGCGACGCCGTCGAGCAATGTCATCGCGATCGTTCCCGGGGTTCGCCTTCACGCAACTCGACTTTGAGCGGCACGCCTTCAAACCCGAATTTCGCGCGCAATTGATTTTCGATGAAGCGCAAGTAGCTGAAGTGAAACAGCCGTTTCTGATTCACAAATAAAATGAATGTTGTCGGTTTCACTGAGGCCTGCGTTGCATAAAGAATCTTCGCCAATTTACCTTTGTGAATGGCCGGCGTCGGTTTCGCCCGGATTTCTTCCATAACTTTATTCAATTGCGATGTCGTGACCCGCTTATTCGCCTCTTCAGCCACACGGTCAACGAGATCGAACACCTTAAACAGACGCTGTCGCGTTTCGTTCGAAACGGTTATTTCCGGCACGTACTTAAGGAACGGCGCTTTGCGCTCGATTTCCCCAGCCAATTTCTTGAGCTGTGACTCTTTATCCTCGACTAAATCCCACTTCGTCCAAACCAGAATACACGCGGTGCCTTGTTCATTGAGGTAATGCAGTATGCGTTTATCCTGATCCGTTACACCTTCTGTGCCGTCCATCATCATGAGCACGACGTCCGCGCGTCGAACGGCTCGCAATGATCGACTCACACTAAACCGTTCGAGATCGCCCTTGATTCCGCTCTTTTTCCGCATCCCTGCGGTATCAATCAACAGATAGTCCGTATCATTCCAACGGAAATCCACATCCAACGCGTCGCGTGTCGTACCAGGCGTCGAATCGACGATCGCCCTCGGTTCATTCAAAATCGCATTGATAAACGACGACTTACCGACGTTGGGCTTTCCCACAATCGCGACGCGCGTGGAGAGCGTTTCGGGTTCAAGCTCGACTTCTTCATCGTCGGTAATATCATCGGGCGGCGGAGGCATCTTCTCCAGAATCGCTGTCATTAACGCATCCATGCCCAGGCCATGCCCCGATGACACCGCGATGGGATCGCCTACGCCCAACTCGTAGTAATCGTTAACATTCGCGCGAAGTGATTCGTTGTCGATCTTGTTCGTGACCAAGACGATCGGTTTTCCATACTTGAATAATTCGTCCCGAATTTCCATATCGCCACGCGTCAACGGTTGTTGCCCGTCAACGACAAACACAATGACTTGCGCCTCATCCAACGCCGCCCGGACCTGTTCCTGCATCTTTTGCGTAATCGAATCTTCTGGCGATTCGACGATGCCACCCGTGTCCACGACGCGGATCTTTCGTCCGTTCCAGTCGACTTCGCCGTAGGCCCGATCACGGGTAACGCCTTCGACTTTGTGGACGATGGCCGACATGCGATGGAGGAGTCGGTTGAACAACGTTGATTTGCCAACATTCGGGCGACCGCATATCGCCATGAGTGGAAGTTTCTTTGCCATAGCTAAGTCGTGCGCTCTTCGGTGTGCGCTTGTCTGAGGCCTGCAAAAAAGTAATCAGCGAACGACAAAAGCGTGATGCCAACCGCCGCGTATAGCAATCCCATCACAAACCCTTCATTAAGTTGCAACAACACCGCGACGACGCCCCCCATCTGAAACCAGGTCGTGACCTTCCCGAGAACGTCCGGTCGTGTGCGTACCGGTGTGTAGTATTCATTAATCAAGTAAGCACCCAGCACGACCGTCGCATCCCGACTGAGAATGACGACCGGAATCCACGCAGGAACAGGCGTATCCAAACCGGGATTCACGACCAGAAACACATACGTAATATTAACAAGCAATTTGTCCGCAAGCGGATCCAACACAACTCCAAGCCGCGACCGCTGGTTCAATCGACGGGCCAGATAACCGTCGATGGCGTCCGAAATGGCAGCCACCAAAAACACCGTCAAGGCGGCGATACGCGGCCATTCCACGCTACCGTCGTACCGGGTGAGGAGCCAAATGACGACCGGGATCATGCCGAGCCGTGCCAGGCTAATTTGGTTTGCTAGAGTCATGAAGAATGCGCTTTTTGCCAAATGGTGCGAGGATCGCAACAGAGAAGGATAACAACTGCACGCTACACCCGTCAAAGCGGGCGACCCAGGGCAATCGCACTAAAATATCCCGAATAACTTCCTTCGCTACCAAATGGATTCGGGCATACGTTGGGTAATCCGGCCAACAAAAAGTAGATATTTTTTCGAGAACACCAAATTGGTGGCATTTTAATGTGATAGCCCTGGGCGGGAACCCAACTTGCACGGAGGATAAAGAGATAGGGTGCGCGGATAAATGGATAAACGCCGATTCTGTCTACTGAATCGTTTTCCGATCCGCGGTTATCCGCCAAATCCGTGTCATCCGCGTACCCATGTGAGAAGCGCCATCCTGGCTATCCTGTCGATATATTTCGTTGGCAGTTTTAAGGCGATAGCCCTGGCGGGCGACCACGACTGCCGACAAGAAGGGTGGCTACACAGACGCCGATTCGTTGGGGAGGTGGCGCCTGACTTGAGCGATCAACTCTGCGGGCGTAAACGGCTTCATCACCAGCCCCACTGCGCCTGCCTGCTGTGTACGCCCCCGGGCATCTTCACTGTGGGCCGATGACACGCACAACACCGTGATGTTCTGCGTCTGCGGGTTCGCCTTCAGTTGCTCGCATACTTCGTAGCCGCTCATCATTGGCATCATGATATCGAGCAGTATCAAATCCGGCTGTTCGGATTCGGCGGCCTCAAGTGCACTAATGCCGTCGTACGCCAGACTCACGTCAAAACCTTCTGCCTTGAGGGTCCGTTCGATTAGCGTTACAACATCTGGCTCATCGTCCACGACCAATATGCGCTTATTAGACACGTTATCTTCCCATTCGTCGCGTGCTGCGGCGTCCGACATGAACATCCATCGTGTGCATACGAGATTGCGTTGGTTCCTGCGTCATCTTTGGACGCGCGACAGGCACAGGGCGCGATTCCGTTCGTTTTATTGCGGGCCGCGACAGTTTCATTCCGTGATCGACAAACTCGCCCTCGCCCGTCGACGCACGAACCACCGTACCTTCGAGTGGCGATGTCAACGGTTCGAGAAATTCGTCGTCGCGCATCAGCTGCACCATCACCGTCGTACCCGATGGCATCGTGTCAATCATTCGCACAAGCAACCCGAACGGATTCATATTGATCGCAACACCACTAAACGTCAATTCCGGAGATTCCTGCGGCCACACAAGACATGGCCGACACGTTTCCGTCCGAGACGACCGACGTCGTCCTCGCCGCAACGACTTGTTGTCATCGCTAAAGAACATATCATCAAACATAATGTCTTCCCACCGTCGAGCGAATCGGCGCCCCCTAAACATGCGCTCCCTGCGACTCGCTAGACCTATACGATACTATGCGCACCCGCAGGAGACAAATTGAATCGTCGATTCGCTTCACACGGAATCACGCGACGCCGATTTGGTAGACTGGTGCTGGATTTCCTGAATCCAGGGACCAACGCCGCCGATTGGTCATATTGCCGGTCACAGACATTGAACGAATTCCACTCATTTATAGAAACCAATCGCGTAGAACCAAACCCTTCGAGGCCGGCCAACAGTCAATCTCGAAGAAGTGTCCGCGCGTTCGGTCCTAGAATCTCGAACGCACTGCTGAGCATAGCGATCTCGTTTCTTGTGAGTACAATAGTGACCGCACAAGCCCCCAACCGTGTACTCGGTAATGACTTCCACGATATCGCTTGGGCAAATCCCGCCGCCAAAGGCACCAAACGTGTACTCGTCGTCGCCCCACGATTTACCCTCGCCGACGCCACAGCGCTCGCGAGGCACATGGAATGCCAACTGTCCACCGCACCACTCTGGTCGCGTACGGAACTGGGCGGCCCTGTCCACCACGCCGCGAATATCCCGGATTCCAACGACCGCGATACGCTCGCGATGCTGCGTGATCGGTTCTCGAAGAAATACGACCTCATCATCGCCGCGAATTTCGACTTCCGAATTTTGCCCGACTCGATTGTCGACGCACTGGCCGACGCCATCGGCGACGGCACGGGACTGTTGCTCGCCAATGTCGACCCAACCGTTGACCCACGCTGGGCGAATAGCATGACACCACTCGACGACCCAGATGTGTTTGCGCAAATTACGCGCGGCATCGGCGAACTACAAACGCCCGCATGGGGCGGTGGACTTGAGTTCCTGAAACTCACGACGCTCGGAGCCGGTCACATCGCCTGGTTAAACTACCCCGGCGCTTCTCCCGCGACGCATTGCTTGCAACCGCTCAATGCGGACATCGGGATCGATTCTGACTTTTCCGCGAACTATTTTTCGCTCATCGTACGATGCGCCCACTGGGCTGCCGGCGTAAAACAAGGGTTGCATATCACTGGCATCGACGAATTGAAGATCGCGACCGCCGACGAGGAAGCAATGCCGACCGGGTTATTACGGGAAGAAGTCGAAGCATTTAATGCGGCCCTGGCTTCCGATGCCGCAAAACGTTTCGACGTGCGCCTTTCTGACCCGGCCGATCGAACATTCAATGTGCGCACCCGCACGAGACGTCCCGGCGATCCCGGCGCCGCGATCGTCGTAGACGACTACGAAGACCATGTACGGAAGGGCGAAACGTCGTTCCCCGTATACGTTGTTGCAGGTTCGGGCGACTATTTTTTTGATGTATGGATTCTGGATGGAACCGAAGTCGTAGACTGGTTTACGCAATTCGTGACAATCAACCAATGGCCTCGTATTGACGATATCGAATTCGAAAAACCCTGGATCGCACCAACCGATAGCCTGGCAATAAACGGCATCATTGAAAAAAACGAGTACCAGCCGCACCCGGTCATTGTGCGTGCGCGCGCCTACGACACGGCCGGTCGCCGTCTCGCTGAATCCCAAGTGGAAGTCCCTGCTGACGCATACAGCGTTCGGCTGGTACTGGAACTAGAAGAGGTTACGGGCCCAATCGTGCGCGTGGAGGTCGCCGCGCTCAATCAGACCGGAATACCACGCGCGCCGGCTGAATTCAACGTCGCCGCTACGCGTCGGGCCGTGCTACCCGTTTTTGACACCACCCAAATCAAATCATACGATCTCCTCGCACATTGGAGTGTCGCTGACCAAAGTGTTTCGCGATCGGCATTCAACGCCCTCCGCGACCTCGGCCTCGATGGCGTGCATCTTCCCGCCGGTGGTAGCGCAGCCTACGACGCGTCCGCTTCCGGACTACGCCCCATGATCGGCGCTCGGATGGCCCGTGACATCGACCAATCAGGGATAGAACAAGGGCCACTATTCTTCAATCCGCGTATCGAACCGATTCTGGACATCGTTCGCTACGCTGCGCCAATCGGCGCATCACCATTCCTACTGCAACAATCGATAGCACCCGCAGCTGACAAGATCGAAAACCCGAATTACGCGACGTCTTACCGGAACGCAGTGCAGCGCGACTATCACAACATCGATACGGTAAACGCCGTTTGGCGGACTGACTTCGTTGAATGGGTCGACATTAAGCAGCCCACCCGACGCGATGCCATGCGCACACGCAACTTCGAACCATGGATGCGCTATCAGACCGCGATCGACGAAACGCAGGCAGCGAATTGGGACATCATCGCATCGCTCATGCGTCAAGCCTTCGATAGCGCACGCATCGGATTCGACTTTAGCGATCCATTTCCGCACGAAAGCATTGATTGGCGATCCACCGCCGCCATTCTCGCAACGCCGGACCCGCTGACCGTTGAACGAACGCGATCCTACCTCGCGCCGCCCGCCGACGGAATCCTAATTTTCCCCGAAGTACTTCTCGAAGATGATTCAGCGTTCGGTCCCTGGCTACCCTGGTACGGACTCTTCCACGGGTTTAACCAGGCGGTCTGGCCAGACGCCATAGGACAAGCCGATCGTGTCCCCCCGGGATTGCTCTTGAATGCCGATGGGGCGCCGTATTCGGAAACGCCGCCGGCGTTGCAGGAAGTAATGCGCATCAAGTCGGGGATTGGCACACTGATGTTGGAAGCCGATCGTTTTCATTGCGGCATTGCAATCTACGATAGCCGGGCCAGCGAACACCTCAACGCGATCGACGCCTCCTTCGAAACGCAATCCACCGACGCCCAACGATCGCTCGTTGCACTCCTCGAGTCACTAGGCTATCAATACGATTTTATCTCACCGGCAAACGCATTGAACGGTGTACTCGACGAGTACCGCCTCCTGATTCTTCCGATGATCCGCTCACTTTCCGAGGATGAAATTCACGCCATTCGAGCATTTCAACGCGACGGTGGCGCACTCGTGGCGGATGTTGCGCCCGGCCAGTTCGACGAAAACGGCATCCCCCGCGACGTGCTGCCATTCGACGATCTATTCGGTGTGCAACATCCAAGGCCAGTAGAAGCCGCAGGGCCCAATGAGACCGTCGTCGAACTGCAACTCGGAGGCGATCGTGTGACCGCAGACCTTCCCGCGGTGTATACCGATTCATCGGTTGAGCCTATCGACGCAAACGTTGGCGGAATGGCGAATCATGTGCCCACCTGGATACTTCGCAGTGATGACGCAGGGCGCGGCCTATTGTTAAACCACGCCTTTCCTCCCTACCGCGATCCGGACGGCGCTACTGAACGCGGCATGCGCGTGCTGATGCGTACGTTGCTCGCGCAATGGGCTGTGTTGCCAGCAATCGACGTCCAAACACGCAACAGCTTTTTTGGCGAGACCGTTTACTGGAAATATGGCGACGCACAAATCGTGTCATTGTTGGCTCATCCGCTCCAACAAAGCGACGCCACGAAAATCCGCGTCGACTTTCCCAAGTCATACCGCGTGTACGATCGCCTCGGCATACCGGCGCGATCGAAGAAAGGTTCCATCGATTTCGAACTCAGTCCGGGCCAACCCGCAATCCTTGTTGGCCTTCCGTACGAAGTGCGCAGCATCGACTTGGAGACCGCGGCGTCCGTGGTGCCGGGCGAGCGGCTCCCGTTTCAACTGAGCCTGAAGACGGGAAAAGTGAAACCGGGCCGCCACTTGATTCGCGTCGAACTCGTTCCTCCCCTGAACTCGCCATTCGGCACACGCGTCAAATACCTGGAGGCGTCTGGGGGGATAGCATCGGGACGGATTCGACTCGCCCTCAACGATCGCCGCGGCATATACGTCCTGCGCGCACAGGATTTACTTACGGGCGTTGCAGCAGAGCGCACGATTCAAGTGGGGACATCGGCGGCGGCCAATCAACCATTCAGCATTGGCCGGTAATCTGCTATGGTGGCAAACGGTACAAATGTTAGGTGCGCCCAAACCGCGCAGGAGGCTATTCAAATGAAACCCATCGTATTTTTTGCGATCGTTATCACTGTGATTCTAGTGAACTGGACAGGCGTTGCCCTCGCCGTGGACGCGGTCGACGTATTCGACGCCGTCGATCACGGATACGCGGACAACAACGGCGTAAAGATCCACTATGCAAGTCTCGGCGAAGGCCCGGTCATCCTCATGATTCACGGCTTCCCCGATTTCTGGTATAGCTGGCGCAATCAAATGGCCGCCCTATCCACCGACTACAAATGCGTTGCCGTCGACCTACGCGGATACAACAAGAGCGACCAACCGAAGGGCGTCGAGAACTACGACATGAAACACGTCGTGTCCGACATCGCGGCAGTCGTCAAATCGCTTGGCGAAGAAAAGGTCATCGTCATGGGCCACGATTGGGGCGGCATGGTCGCATGGCAGTTCGCGCTAAACGTCCCACAGATGTGCGAGAAATTAATCATCTGCAACCTACCCCATCCGCGCGGCCTAGCACGCGAACTCGCGAACAACGAACAACAACAAAAGAACAGCCAATACGCCCGCAACTTCCAAAAAGAAGGCGCGCACGAAGGCATGAGCGCCGAAGGACTAGCGGGTATGGCTGCGGGCAAAGATCCAGCGGTCCGAAAACGCTACCTGGATGCATTCAACAACTCCGACTTCGAAGCGATGCTCGCCTACTACAAACAAAATTACCCGCGCGAGCCCTACCAAGAAGACACATCGCCCGTCGTCAAGACAGAAATGCCCGTGCTCATGTTCCACGGCCTAAACGATTTCGCGCTACTCGCCCCCGCCCTCAACAACACCTGGGATTGGATGGGCAAACACCTCACCATCGTCACCGTCCCCGGCGCAGGCCACTGGGTCCAACACGACGCAGCCGACCACGTATCCAACATGACACGGCTCTGGCTGCAGTTGGAGGAATGAGCACCAACAATCAGCACTATTGCGGAGCGCGCAAGCTCGCTTAGCGTTGCGTAGCCAGCACGGCTTGCGATCCGTTCACTCGTTCCCATGCTCCGCGTGGGAATGCATAGTGGTAAATCGCTAAGGTGGCTGCGCATTCGCGGAAACGTTCATCGCGCTGCCCGGAATCGGCTCCGGAATGTCGCCGCGCAGAATCGAGTCCTCCCGCCAATCGGGGCCAACGTGTTTTTCCAACGTCGCTTCCAGTCGGCGCATGTACGCCTTCCGCTGATTCTCCGCTTCAATCGCCTCCTCCATGACCCCCTCGCTCGCTTCGAGCATCGGCAAGACATATTCCGCAAGATTGGTCGCGTTCGGATTCGTGTGTGGCAAATCGGGCAACGTTGCAGTCGAAGTTGGCACTTCGCCGTGCGACGCCTTCGCACTCGAGATACGCTCCACATCACGGCTAAATTGCGCCATCACTGCACGGTGCTCACGCGACAAGCGAAGATACGCCTCCAAAGCAGCATGAACCTTGGTCGAAGCCAACCGATACCGATCACTCTCCGATGTCACCGTGTCGGTAAACGAGGCGACACTCAACGCTGCAGCCGCACGCGAAACCATGACCTGCAACAACGCGAGGTTGTGGTGCGTTACTTTCTCTTTGGAAAAAGAGAAAGTAACCAAAGAGAAATCATTGCCGCCTTCGGCGGGGGCGCTGTCGTGCGCAGCATTCGAGTCACCGGCTTCAGCAACTTCCCTCCCCCTCGAAGGGAGAGGATCAAGGTGGGGGTGCTGTCCAATAGGCTGTTCAGACAGTTCCGCTAATACCCGATCATATTCCTCCGCCTCATACGCACAAACCGGCCGCTCCGGCCCATCCAACGCCAACACCTCCGCCGACGCAAACGGACAATGATCCCACATCGGACAATGCGTCCCACACCGTTGCAACCGCCGCGCATACAACCCATGCACCCGCGCATTCGAATTGCCGATCGGCGCACCAATCGCATCCGTACCCCCATGAAACGCACAACGCCCCGTCCGATGATCACTCGACAACGAACAAGGCGTCCCCGCCAACGTCTTCGCTCCACAAACCCGCCGCCCAAGTTCCGCTTCCTTCTCCGCAACACACGCACCCCAAGCCCCGTCCCAAGTCGCCGCCCAGGGGGTGCCCATCGGAGTTGTGCGCGTGTCGTCCATGTCACCCTCTAGGCCAGTGAGTTGCAGTGGATTCTTAGAGACGACATCACTAATGGATTTCCCTCTCCTAGGGGAGAGGGTTAGGGTGAGGGGTCGTTCGTCCAAAGCCAAAACTGTGGCGTTTAGAGCGTGACTTAGATAGACAGCTCCACTCAGTCCACAAAGTCTACTAGGTCCACTAACCCCATCCCCCAAAACCACTTACAAAAAAACAAACCCCAAGCCCAGTCAACAATTTACCCTTTGTTCCGCAAACCAAAATCCCAACAAAAACCAAACCGCAACAATCACACCAAATAGATAACAGAACACTTGAAACTCACACGGGAGAGACCCGCTCCCGCATGTCCAAGATCGGTTCTCTGTGCCCTTTATGCCTCTGTGGTGAAAGAGAACTTGGTTCAAAACGCGAATCGCAACCACATTGACCAAGCGAGAACACTGTGATACCTACTATAACCATGACCGACGAATTCAAATACGACGTATTCCTAAGCCACAGCAGCAAAGACAAAGACATCGTCCGCGATATCGCAAACCGCCTCGAAGCCGACGGCATAAACGTCTGGTTCGACGAATGGGAAATCAAAGCGGGCGACCACATCCCAGTAAAAATCGAGGAAGGACTAAAAAACTCCCGCATACTCGTACTCTGCATGTCCGTAAACGCCTTCGGCTCTGAATGGGCACAATTAGAAAGCCACACATTCCGATTCAAAGACCCCCTAAACAAAAAACGCCGCTTCATCCCCCTTCGCCTCGACGACGCAACCATCGACGGCTCTCTCGCCAATTTCAGTTACATCAGCTGGCTCTCGAATGTCCGCGATCAGGAGTACCCGAAGCTGCTAAATGCCTGCCAAGATTCAAGGGATTCGTCCGGGACTGCGAACGATGAAGAGGGAGACAAAAGCATTCGCAATCACCTCGGGCGGCTTGTCAGCGCTAGGCGAAAGGAATGGGAAAGATTGCGAAAAGAATTCGAAACCGAAGCAGGAAAATACAATGACGTCGAACTGCACGTTTACTATATCACCCCGACTGGATCGACATATGACGTTAAGTTTCCGGAACCGAACCACGCTATCAATCTCTGGCAGTACTACGGCGACGCCAGCACGGAAGAAACAGAACTAACGTCGGAAAGAATCACAAAGTTTGGGCTTACCGGGGCAGAATTCTCAGCATTTGGCGTGCTCGCAGGCGAACGTACGGATCTATTTCGTAAAATGGCGACTCGCGCCGGCAGTCTCTTGCTCGACGAAGTCCCAAAAAACACTACACTACAAGTCTGTCGGAAGTTCGCGATGGCCTTTGGTTGGACAGAACCCATTTTCGTTTCGAATTCTAATCCTTTGGCTAAGTGGCTCAACCTGACACTTGTTGCCACGGCGACATGTAATCCTGAACGATACAAGGATGGAGTACTCGGTACCGATCCGTTTGCATTATCACTCACCGTGTTTGACTACTTTTGCCTCGCTGCGTAACGGATTTTCTTCAAAGTGGTCAATAGGCACAATGCTGAAACGGAGTCGTCGTCTGCGACATCGCGGAGCCGTGGCAAGGGGGCGGACTACATGTATCGTATGATAGATACGCTGCGCCGACAAATAGGCCCGGCGAAAAAACGACACCCGTGGCAATTGGGACTCGCGTAGGAAACTCGCTTTTGTGAATCGGCGACAAGAGGATATGCAATGATAGACGTGTTGTTGTTGTCTGCAATTCAACTTATGGATAGGACTCGTCTGTGATGTCCAACGATTTTGACGCAACCCGCGTCTTTATCAGCTATAGCCATGATTCGGCGACCCATATCGATCATGTATTAGAGCTATCTGATCGACTGCGGGGCGACGGTGTCGACTGTTGGATCGACCAGTACGAAGAATCGCCTCGCGAAGGATGGCCAAAGTGGATGTTGAATCAGATTCAACAGGCGGACATCGTGATAGCGATCTGCACCGAAAACTACAAAGCGCGCTTCGAGGGGACAGCGAAGCCAGGTATCGGAAAGGGCGTCAAATGGGAGGGCGCCATAGTCACGCAACAGATGTATGAGCGAGAAACAGATGGCGAAAAGACAATTCCAGTTGTTTTCGCAGACGATGATGTTGCTCACATCCCGCTGGTTCTGTGCAGTTTTACACACTATTCCTACATCGAAAACGGCGAAGGATATGAGAAGCTCTACCGTCGACTGACCAGTCAGCACGATGTACCGGCCCCCCGTCTGGGTGCCGTTAAAGACCTTCCGCCAAGACAGCGCGCGCACTATGAGAGTAATCCGGAGGCGGGTTCGTGTACTCAGGTCGAATTGGAGTTCGATTGCCCAGTCGAGGAATTCGACGAGGAGCGTCTAAGAATTGAACTCGCGAAACTGGTGGGGAACGAATACGGCCCTATTAGGGTCGTTTTGATCAAGCGTGGAAGCACAATTGTTACCCTTGAGGGCGACGCAATCGCAATGACCCGGCTGGTACGTCAGTTGGGTACGGTGAGTGAAAGTTCCACTGAGTTTGCCCGAACGCTAACCCTTAGTGGCGTTGTCGCGATTGATATGGCCGTGAGGCGACGAGTTGACTTGCCCAATCCGCAGAGGGCTGCCAAATCTGCGAACGATGGAGATTGGATTATGGCGGCAGTCGCACCAAGTGATCCCGGCGCTGTCTGGGCGGTTCGAATTCCTGTGGGTTTAGTCGAATCATTGAGAAAGGTTGGATTAAAGTACAAGTTTCTTCAGCTCTCATTGGTACGAAGTGTACTTCTTAATCCATCCGCCGTATTCCAAGGCTACGGGAGATCGGACGGGTTCCATGACGCCTTCTGTTTCGTCGGTAGTCCGAAAAATGATGTTGCGACTCAAGTTGACGTTCGAGTGCCGCCACCCAAAAACATGGTGTTCGTAGTTTTTGTTACAGCGGATGGAATAGTTACTGAGTGGCGCTGGGAACCCGAAAGCGCGGAAAATCCCGAATTCCCCCGAGACTGGCAATCGAGATACAAAGGAGAAGCAGTGTGGAAGGTGAGTTAGACGCTCTTCAGAGCGCCGAAGAAGTCGAAAAGGAACTACGAAATAAGTTTCCGCCGGGTGAATTTCGACCTGCGGCTTTCTACGACATCGTAACAGATAGCTTGACACTCTGGTTCGCTGACGAGGCGTCTTACGCCCACCGAGTTGACGCCCTGCTGACAGTCTATTACTCACAACTGGACGGCGCGGAACGAATCGTCGGTGGAGTGTTAAAAGGAGTCAGTGGAGTATTCGATAGTTTGGAAGAGCTTGGAATGCTAAGTTCAACAAGCGGACTAGACCAACTGAAGCTAGTGTTTTCTGGACTCTACTGCGCTACTGATACTAGTCGCCCACTTGCGCGGAAGATGCTGTCGGTGCTGACGAAGCTTACCATTGAGAACAAAGTAGAGTTCGAGTTCGTTGCGTCATCGAAATCCTAGCTCAGGTTCGCGAACATCTGAAACGCGTGACCAACGACGGAAAAATGGCCGTGAGGTAGTCTGTTTTAGCGGGGAACGGTTCGGCTGCGTTTCTCGGTGGCCTCTGTGTTCTCTGTGGCTTGGTTTTCGTTGTTAGGCCAACCTTCATTTTCATCACGGTATCTCGGCATGACGGTGCTTTGCTCGGGTTGACGGTTTTGGCGAGCGGGATCGTGGGCAATTCCGCGCGAGCTGCGCAGGTGTTATAGGAAATCGGCGTGGGTATACGTGTGCATGGAGCCGGGTGACGCCGACGCGTCTTTTTCCGTACAATACGGGATTCCATAGCGGCGGGAATCCGCCACTGATCGAGACCCACCAGGAGATTACCCATGTTTCGCGGATCCATTGTGGCGGTGGTCACGCCGTTCACCGAAGACTTTGAAGTCGATTTTGATGCCTATGGGCGGCTGGTCGACATGCACCTCGCCGAGGGCACGCACGGCATTGTCCCATGCGGCTGCACGGGCGAGGCGGCCACGCTTTCCCATGCGGAGCAGCAGGCCTGTATCAAATTCGTCGTCGAGCGCGTCGCGGGCCGTATCCCGGTCATCGCGGGCACGGGGTCCAACAACACCAAAGAAGCGTTGTCGCTGACCAAGCACGCGCGAGAAGTCGGCGCCGATGCCGCACTGGTCATCACGCCCTATTACAACAAGCCGACCGCTGAAGGTCAGATTGCGCATTACCGCGCGGTCGCCGACGCAGCCGAATTCCCGATCATGCTCTACAACGTCCCCGGCCGTACGGGCACCAAGATGAGTCCGGAAACGATCGCGGCGCTGGGCGAGCATCCGCATATCGCTTCGGTAAAAGAAGCTTGCGGCAGCGTCGATCAGGTCTCCGAAATCCGCGCGCAATCCGACATCATTGTGATGTCCGGTGACGACGGATTGACGTTGCCGATGTTGGCCGTTGGAGGCACTGGGGTTGTGTCGGTCGCGGCTAACGTCGCACCCGGCAAGAGCGCAGCGTTATGCAACGCGTTTTTCGAAGGCGATCTCGCTCGTGCACAAGCCTTGCACTATGAATTGTTGCCCCTTTACAAAGCGTTATTTCTCGAGTCAAATCCGATTCCCGTCAAGGCTGCGTTGGCCGAAATGGGCCTCATCAAAAATGTGCTCCGCTTGCCATTGACGCCGATGCGCGCCGAACCCTTCGCACAGTTGCTCCCCGTATTGGAGCAGCTTGGCCTTGGCGCTGCGGCGTAACCGCGCCGGATCACGCTGATGAATGTCTGCATGGCGGGAGCGTGTGGCCGCATGGGCCGAACGATTATGGATCTAGCGGTCGCGCACGGACACACCGTATCGGCCGCGGTCGATGTCGCGTCCCAAGCCGGTACTGAATTGTCCATTGGTAAGGGCGCGCAGTCCGTCACGGTTACAGATGACTTGGAGGCCGGACTGGCGGCGTCTGACGTACTCATCGATTTCACACACGCCAGCGTGTGCGTCGCCAACACAGAGACCGCAGCGCGTCTCGGCAAGCCCGCCGTCATCGGCACGACCGGCATTCTTGAAGACGGACGCGCCGCTATCGCCGTCGCCGCGAAGACTACACCAATCGTACTCGCGCCAAATATGAGTGTCGGCGTTAACCTATTGTTCAAATTGACGACCGAAGTCGCGAGCATCTTGGGCCTCGATTACAACGTCGAAATCGTCGAGACGCACCACAATCAAAAGGAAGATAGTCCCAGCGGCACCGCGGTTCGCCTCGCCGAACGTGCGGCCGAAGCCCTGGGACTCCAATACCCCGCCGATGCGGCGCACGGTCGCGAAGGACAGGTCGGGAAACGGCCCGTCCACGAGATTGGCGTCCACGCTCTCCGCGGTGGCGACGTGGTTGGTGAGCATACCGTGAGTTTTATCGGCACCGGCGAAACCATCGAACTCAGCCATCGCGCTCACAATCGTGACAACTTTGCCAACGGCGCAATTCGCGCAGCGGAGTTTGCGCGTACGGCAAAGCCAGGCCTTTACGACATGCAAGACGTGCTTGGCCTCAAGTAGCCGTTTGTAGTTCCGACACAGAGGCGGTCAAGTTTGAGCGCCGAATCAACCGCCTCAGAGTCGGAACTACAAACCGAAATACACCGAAACAAAAAAATCCACCCCCCGCATGCAGGCAGTACTATTGGGTGTGCGGGGAGTGGGAGAGAAGGAAAATTAGTTCTTGATCGTGATATTACCGCTGAACGTTTTCATTTCGATGTCCGCATCGCCACCGCCTTGTTGGTAGCGTAGAATCCGTCCCGGGCCATGTTTACTCTTTTTCTGCGCTTCCACGCCAAACGCGTTTTGAATGCCGCCGCTAAACGTTTCGCAATCGAATTCCGCGCTCGTGTCGGATGGCAATGTGATCACGATGTTGCCACTGTGACACTCTAACTCAACATCCGCGGAGTCGCCCAGCGAACCCTCGAACTTGATGTTGCCGGACACCAACTTGGCTTCCAGGTTGGTGATGCCTTCGCCCGTGACGTGGATACCGCCGCTGACTGTTTCCAATTCCGCCGAGTCCACAACTTCGTCGGCCACGATATCGCCGCTGACGGTCTTCGCCTCCAGGTCGCCAACCGTGCCCATCACTTCGATGTCGCCGCTGACGGTCTGTAGGTCCGCGTCATCCTGTGCGTCACGCACAACGATGTCGCCGCTTACCGTTCGCAGTTTCAGTTCACCTGAAACATCACGCGCTTCGACATTAGCGCTGACCGCGCTCACCTGCACGTCACTCCCAGCCGGCGCACGAACATTCAGTTCCGTTGGCCCAACCCGCGTGCGGCGTCCCTGCGGAAGGATGACGCGAATGGATACATCACCATCATCGGACACGACTTCGAGCCGTTCCACGTTCTTGCCCAAAGTGCCGGTGATCTCGACTTCGTTCCGGTCCCAACCGCGGACCGTAATGTCGCCAGTTGTATTGTCAATCGATAGGTCAACCGGACCGTCGACCGCGTGGCGCTCGTCGATTGGTTCTTGCGCGAGCGAGGCGGAACACGCCAAGCCAAGCACAGCTATCCCTACCACGATAAATCGCATGATGTCGCTCCCTTTCGGGCGGGGTACTCTAGAGCAGGACCGCCTGGCGAAGGAGCCCCACTTCCTTCTGATAGGCCGCCACTAACAAAGTCCGTAATTCCGGATTGGATGGGTCGTCGTCCAGCGCAACTTCAATGTCCTGGATCGCTTGCTCAATCACAGCCAAGCTCTCCGACACGGCGACCCAGGTCTCCTCCTCCATGGAATCGCGACGCTCTTCAATCGATACGTGCAACGCTTCCGTCGCGCTCTTGTAATGCGCTAACGCAAGATCATATTCAACATCATCGGTGCTCGCGAACTGGACCGGCAAATCGTTCTGGAACGGCGAAGCGGTCGGGTTTTCAACCGGCGCTGGTCCTTTGGCCTGTTGCGGGATTGGTTGTTCGCCATTCATCGTGACAAACGCCACAGATCCAACAACGATAACCATCGCCGCAGCCGCGAACGCGTACAGCACTGGGCGCGGGAAGCTCACGACGTTGTCCGCCGGAGCGTCTGCAATGCGGCGTTCGATCCCGTGCCACAACTCGCGACTTGGTTCGATGGCCTTCGGCAATCCTTGGACCTGTCGCAACAACGCGCGCAACCGTTCCTCTTCTGCACGCCAATCGGCATCGCGATTCAAACGATCCGCCACTTCACGCATTTCATCGTTCGGCAATTCGCCGTCAATGTAATCCTGAATCCGGTCGATGTCGTGTTCATTCAAGGTGTTCATGCGTTCAGATGCTCCCGCAACAGCCGCCGTGCGCGATGCAAATGCGCCTTTGACGTGCCCGTTGCAATGCCGGTCATATCGGCAATTTCCTTATGCTTATAACCTTCAATATCGTGTAGGACAAAAACGTCGCGCGCGCCTTCCGGCAACTTCGCGATTGCCTCTTCAAGATCAACGCTCAAACCTGGCGCATTCGGCCGTGCGGCCAGTCGAATTTCCTGATGCTCCAGCGGGTCCGTCACTTTCTCCATGCGCTTCGCCCGCGACCGCCGGTCACTCAACACGACGTTTACCGTCACCCGGTGCATCCACGTGCTGAATCGCGCGTCGCCTCGAAACGAGGACAATCGCTGCCACGCGCGGATGAACGCTTCCTGCGTCATTTCCTCGGCGTAACCCGCGTTGCCACACATCCGCATACACAGCGCATATATCCGGCTTGAGTTCCGCCGGTACAATTCCTCGAAAGCAGGCATGTCGCCGGCCTGCGCCTTGGCGACTAATAACTGGTCATCCGTCGTCTCGGTTTGCGTCGCCAAGCCCTTCGTCCCATTCCGGCCCATCAACCCAGCCGACGATCCCGAATGCGATCCCCTAGCTCTGGGTGCATTCCCCAACAGTGGTGGGCATATCGTCGCTACGTCCGTCATACCCAATATGACACAGACCCGACGCGAATGGTTTATTGGCGCGATGTCGAGGCGTGTCCGCCGGTCTGCAGTATTCACACTTCGGCGCCGAGTGATGCAGAACAACAACCCCGCAAATCGATCTCGCCCAGATCCGATCTAACGGCCTGGTCCCGGAGGACCGCCCCCAGGTCTCCCCCGGCCCGGTCCGCCGCCACGTCCGGGTGGGCCGCCACCGCCAGGCCCTCGTCGGCCTGGACCAAAGGGCGACATCTGAAACGCATCGTCTTCCATCGACGCCTGCACCGCACTCTGAATCAGGGTTAGTTGATCAGTGTCCGTGATGCCTTCCGCTTGGAGCGCACGGCCGAGCACGGCATTTTGTTGTTCTTTCAACAAGGACTGTGTCACTTCGAAATTCTCGCCGATTTCGCCGCGAACAGCGAACCGCTGTTCATCTGTTTCTGCATCGCGCATCTGACGGAACAAGTCTTGAGCCAGGGTCATTTGCTTTTCTATGTCGGCCCAACGTTGCTGTTCTACGGGATCGTTCGACCGCTCTATGAGTTCGGTAAACTTGTTTACCCGGCGATCAACCATCTCATTCTGCCATTCCTGCATTTGTCCACGTCGATCGGCAAATCGGTCCTCACGTTCGCGATCCCGTTCTCGATACTCCTCCAATTCGGCCCGCATGCTCGCGTCCATCGTCGATGAATCGTTCTCTCCTACCTCGACCACAACGTCCGTGGGCGTTGGCGATTTCGCTTGAACAGCATCGGGCTTTGCCGCCAATTCCCGCGCCAAGCGATCCGCTTCACTCTGCCAATGTATCGCTTCCGCGCGCGACTCGGCCGCCTCCCTGAGCGCCACGTCAAGCGCTTCGGTATCGGCGCTCTCCATTTCCACCTGATCCGCCGACGGAACGAAATTCGCCGTCACCATCCCACCCGTAACCGCTCCGGCCAAGACCGCAACGACCGCTATCAATCCGATTTTCGCGTCCACTATCCAACCCTCCATTGCGTGGTCATCATTTGGTTGGTGCTGTGCTAGGCCCAGTGAGTTACAATTATGAACGTATTGTAATCCTAAGCCCGCACCGAGCACCCAATGGACCGAATCTATCTTGATCATAGTGCAACGACCCCGCTCCGCGAAGAAGTTCGCGAGGCGATGGATCCGTATATGGGGCCGGAATTTGGTAATGCCGGGTCCGTACACGCCTATGGCCGCACCGCCCGGAAAGCCATCGACGATGCCCGAGATCAAGTCGCTGCGCTTCTCAATGCCAATCCCCGCGAAATCTACTTTACCTCGGGGGGAACTGAATCGAACAACTGGGTGATCCAACGGGCCGCATTCTCAACCAAATCGGAATCCGCTTCGATTGTTACTTCCGCGATCGAACACCACGCGATATTGCATCCCGCTGGATACATGAAAGAAGCGATGGGTATCGATACTCGCATCGTGCCGGTCGGTACAACATGTCAAGTAGATCTTGAAGCGGTGTCCGAACAAATCGATGAAAACACCACGCTCGTTACCATCATGCACGCAAACAATGAAACGGGCGTCATTCAGCCCATCGATGCGATCGCCGCGATTTGTGCGGAGCGCGGCGTTCCTTTCCACACAGACGCCGTGCAATCTGTGGGTAAGATTCCGTTCGATGTCAAGGAATCGCCCGTCGCATTCGCGTCACTTTCCGCGCACAAGATCTATGGACCTAAAGGTGTTGGCGCGTTATACGTTCGCAAAGGCATCGATCTCGATGCTTGGATGCTCGGCGGGTTTCAAGAACGCGAACGTCGCGCAGGGACCGAAAATGTGGCAGGGATTGTCGGCCTGGGAAAAGCCGCGGAACTCGCCCGCGAAGATCGCGACGACGACGCATGCCGCATCGGAAAATTACGCGACTCGCTCGAGGCGGCTCTAATGAAGAGTGTGCCCGGCGCAATTGTTCACGGTGCGCGACAAATCCGTTTACCGGGACTCCTAAACCTCGGCTTCCCTGGCATCGAGGGTGAATCGATGATTCTCGGACTTGACGTTGAACACATCGCGGTGTCGAGCGGTTCCGCCTGCACATCCGGATCGCTGGACCCGTCCCACGTGCTATTGGCGATGGGTATTCCTTACGCCGATGCGCAATCAGCCGTGCGTTTTAGCCTCGGGCGCAGCACGACGGAATCGGAAATTGAGCGAACCGCTCAAGTGGTGGGACAGGTGGTGGCCCGGCTCACGGGTGGGTAAAAAAGAAACGCCCAGCGGAATAATCCACCGGGCGTGCAAGAGCGAAGTGAGAATTCTGCGGTTCTACGAGATGGCTAATTAGCCAAGCGTCGGGAACGAGAATCCTTCGATCAACGGCAGGATGATGTTGTACAGATACAAAAACAGAGCGTACACAAAATCACCCAAGAATGTTCCTAACAGCGCACTGATATCCATGTGTTTCCCTCCTTCTCACGGGCATCGCTTCGAGCCCGCATCGTAGTTAAAACTTGGAGTCTAAGTCAAATAAGGGGAAATACTGCGCACTTTTGACGCAGACGAGGACCCCCTTGTTCGATGAACCCCAATACGACCCAGCAGCAATATTGACATTTGGCGAAAAATGCCTTTCATACTGCAAAGTTACATGGTCCTCGGAGACTATACATTCGAGGTTTGAAAATGTCAATTAAATTATTGACATGGATGTAGTTTTAGCTATTCGATCGGTGATAGGAGCCCCGCACCCGATTCATTAGCCACCAGCAGTACATGACGAGCACCGATATTTTCCTCGCCTGAAACGGTAATTCCCAACATTTCCGGGGCTAGCGCGGTCAAGAGTGGCCAATCTCTGGTTTGAATGAACATGAAGGCTGGCGTCTCTTCGAGAAATTCGTCGGCGAAATGCCGGATTGCAGCGACAGTCGTTTCGTATGAACGCATACGCTCCGGGCTTTCTGGAGACAGCGCACGCTGAAATTTATTGAGCGCGTCGCGGATCGCAATCACTTCATCTTCGCGCAACGACTCGGGCGATTCGATTTCGACGGATTGTACAGCGGCGTAAACGTCCGGACCAATCGCGCGGAGCATTCGTTCAACGTCTTCCAATTCGGCGCCATCGTGGCCTGGCAGCGAATCAACGAAGGCCGTTTCATGAAAATGGTCGGCGTAGAAGATGTATTCCTCGCGGGAAAACATGAATGAGTACAAGCGATAGTCGACGCCGTTTTCCGAAAGGTTCTGGAGCGGCGCACAAAACGCGCGCGCGGACTTCGCGCCATTTAATACAGGCAACGCCGTAAGCGCGGTGGTGACCATCAATGCCGCGATTGGAATCGCGAGTAACGCCGGTAACCGGCGGGATGCATTTCGCCAGCAATCTAACGTTGTCGCGAATATCGCCGCAGTAGCGATACCGGTGAATGTGTAGAGCGTCGGTGTCGACCATTCAGGAAATCGATTCGAGATGACAAATGGCATGCTGGCGATACCGACCAAACCAGCGATCCAGAGTATCGATGCAACCGTTCTATAACGGATTCGTGCATCGTCGAACAACGAAGGAATGCTCGCGGCGATAGCGATGGCGAATGCGGGGAATAGCGGGAGCAAATAGATTTGCCGCTTGCCCACTATGATGGAGAACAACACCAACGCGGGAACGGTCCACGCGATGAGTAACCGCATAGCGTTCGTTCCGCGATTTCTCCACGCCCAAACGATCGCCCACGGTGCGATCAAGGTCCAAGGCATCAGATCGACCGGCAGTTCCAGGAGGTAGTACCACGGTGGCTGCGCTTTGCTCACGCCGAGCAGCGCCCTTCCGATGACTTGCCGGTATAGGTCTTGTCCAATGGCCCCTCCTGCGTCGGCCGAAGCGACTGCAATTCGCGCGGGGATGAACCACAACAGCGCGCCAATCGCAGCAGCGGTAGCACCGATCGCGAGAGGAAACGTTTTCCGTTGTTCCCGCCGTCCCCAGTAATACGTGATCCAAAGCAGCAGTGGAAAGACGATAGCCGGTGGCCCTTTGGTCAATAATCCAATTGCAATCATCGTGAAGAAAATCACGCGCCATCGCCGCGCGGGCGATTCCGTGTGCCGCCAAAACGCATAGAGTGCAAGAGTGAGCAGCGCAGTCAACACCATGTCGATTTGTGCGGTCCGTGCTTGCCACCAAAACCGAGCCGTGGTCATCAACACAATCGCCGACCACCATGCCACGCGATCGTTGAACAGGCGTAACGCGAGCGCGTAGGTCAGCATCACGGTTAACACCGCCGCGAGTATCGATGGCACGCGTGCGCTGACCGCCGACACGTCGCCGAAGAGCCTAGACGCTGCCGTGATCGTCCAGAAAAACACCGGTGGCTTTTCCATGTAGGGTTCGCCGTTCACGTGGGGCGTGAACCAGTTGCCGGAATCGAGCATCTCGCGAGCGACTTGCGCATACCGCGGTTCGTCCGGCGCCCACAGGTCATAGCCCCAAACGTTGAGTGAAAAGAACGCTATGGCGAAAGCACCGAACGCGATTGCAGTAACGCGGGGCGACATCGCTCAACCCTTTTCCGACAAGACGGCGTCTTCATCGCCGAAATGAATGAACCATAGATTTCGTGCGTAGATGAACAACGTCGCCGTGGTACCGATGATGAAATACCATTCGCGTCGCTGAGTATATGAAGCGATTTGAAGGATGGCTGCCAACACGCTGATCTGCCAAAAGACTGCGGGCACGATGCTCTTGCGATGCCATTCCGTTAGCGCCCACTGCACCAGAAACCTCAGGCCAAACAGCACTTGGCCCGCCACACCGACGCCCAGCCATATCCAATTTACGCGCGCTGCTTCCGATGAGGCGTCAGCATTGACCGCAAATTCTCTGCGCCACACGATGACGACCACAGCCACCGCACTCAGTGCGACGAAGACTGCGGCCGAAGTCGCCAGCCAGTTGATCGCCGGGGTCAAACGCCCCTTTTCTCGCCAGATATGAACCAGATTCCGGGTATAAGGAACGACGTTCAAGCTATGACTCAGGGCGCCCAACGGCGATTGGGTATGAAACGCAAGGGCCAACAACATGAGCGATCCTACCGCGCTTTGATACCAGAAGAACTCCGGCACTACGCTACGCCGTTTGATTTCGGAGGCCAACCATTGGAGATAGAAGCGCGAATAAAAAATCGCCGTGGCCGCGATGCCGAAGGCCCACCAAAGCAACGGACCGATCGAAGTCACGTCTCCATCCGGCACTTAACGGCTCCCCTTCGCACACACGTCGTGCGGGTAGGCGAGTTCATCCCACTCAGCGCTGCCAATGCAACGCCGTCCTACACAACACGCGGCTTGAGCGTGCACGTCTATTCGCCCCGCAGAATATAAAAGACGTATCCGTACGATTCGGGATACTGCCGTCGAACGTCTAATTCCCCAACCGTGCTATCCAGAAACGCGATTGCATCTCTATCTTCTGCGAACACTTCGCGCAGGCCGTCCAGACGGCTGCTGAGCGGCGCATAGAACTCGTCCCACCAGTCTTTGTCGGGCAGCACGAAACTGTCGATCAATGCGAACCCCAGCTGTTGGAGCCGATCCGCCACTGCCTCCCTGGATCGCATCGCAGGGTATTCCGTTTCCCAGAAGCGGACCGCCGCTTCGGGGCGATCATCCGTCAGCCACACCAACTCGGTCGCGGCGAGATATCCGCCCGGTTTTAGCAGGCCATGGCAAATGGACGCTGATTCATCAAACCCGGCGGAGTAAAACGCCCCTTCCGACCAGACTAGGTCGAATGAGCCGTCCACGAATCCCATCCGATCCATAGACATGCACACCGGGTGGATCGCCAGATCGTCCTTTGCCGCCAACGCGTGCAAACGCCGAAGAAACGGTTGGATTATGTCAATTGCGACAACCGGCCCGTCATGCATCTTCGCGAGCGTGCGGGTCTGTCCACCGGTGCCACACCCCACGTCGAGTGCGGTTGTGGATCCCGGCATGGCGGGTATCGCATTGTAGCCGCGGAGCGTCGATGCACGGCTGCCCGGCGCCTGTCGTGGGAGATCGCCGAAGACACGGTCAAAAAATTCCTGCATGTCAGGATTCATCGTTACGGTGAACAAGGTGGATGACCATTACTCGACGCCTTTTCGTTCTATTTCGTATCGCACGTAGCGTTTCTGAAGCCATCCTACGCCAACGAGATCATAAATGCCGCGCCAGAGCCGGTTGTTCACGCCGTACTTCGACGTACCGTGTACGCGCGGGTGATGGGACACCGGACACTCGGTCAAGGTCAAACCCGCCGCACGCACCATCACTGCGAAATAACGGTGCGCACCATTAAAGCAAACAAAGTGCGGCACACACGACTTTCGGAAACCTTTTGTTCCGCAACCGGTATCCCGGATACCATCGTTTAGGATTGCACGCCGAACGCGATTGGCCACGCGGCTTGATACACGGCGAACCCACGTGTCCCGCCGGTTCGCACGGTACCCGCACACACAATCGTATTCCGCTAACAATTCGATTACCGTCGGAAAATCTTCTGGGTCATTCTGGAGATCGCCATCGATTGTTAATAGGTAGTCGCCCCTTGCCGATCGAAGCCCCGCGATCAACGCGGCCGACTGCCCCCGATTCTGTGCGAAGTGCAACACCCGCACGTGGTCATCGTCGGCGGCTAGCACATCTAACGCTTCACGGGTTCCATCCGTGCTCGCGTCATTCACAAACACACACTCGTAGTCCTGGCCCGGCATGGAAGCGAAGACAGCGGCGAGACGTTCCGCAACAAGCGGAACGTTTTCTTCTTCATCAAAGAACGGTACTACGACCGATACAAGTGGACTCATAGGAATGACACCGAAATCTTCAGGCGGCGTGCCCAGCCAATACGCGGTGGGCACCTAAAGGCGGGAGTATAGCTGTAGTTAGGTTGCGAACACATTACCGAGCATCCAGAAATAATTTGGCACTCACCACAGCCATTTGCTACCATTGTGCCAATTTGGCACAAGAAGAGGCAAACGAGCGTCTGTTTTGTCTCGATTTTGCCATATGGGCAAACGCAGTTGAGTGCCCACATCAATTAAATATTCGTAAACAGTTATATATAAATAACTTACGTGAATACAAATCGCTTGGATCGGAGATTGCGTTAATGAATCCTGTCCTGGGCTGCAACCCAATGTTGGACTATATATTGAATTTGTTCGCTGCCAAAATGGCAGCAATGGATGTTCGGTAGTCGGTCTTAGCACCGCTACCCCGTTTTAACTACCAAGGAGAATCGTAGAATGAAAGTGCGACCGCTAGCCGACCGATTGCTAGTCAAGCGGGAAGAGGCAAGTGAAACCGTGCGGGGAGGCATCATCATTCCCGACACGGCCAAAGAGAAGCCGCAAGAAGGCAAGGTTGTGGCCGTAGGGCCCGGCCGTGTCGATGAAGACGGCAAGCGCGTACCGCTCGAAGTGAAGAAGGGCGATCGAATTCTGATGGGTAAATATGCCGGTACGGAAGTGAAGATTGACGGTGACGACCACCTGATCATGCGCGAAGATGACGTTCTGGCGGTTATCGAGTAGACCTTTTGCCTATTGAACCTGCCGTTGCAACGACGGCGCATTCGTTACTGAACAGGAGATTAATCGCATGAGTGCGAAACAACTTGAATTCGGTGAGGAGGCCCGGCGCGGAGTATTGTCCGGTGTCACCAAACTTAGTAGAGCGGTAAAATCCACGCTCGGGCCGAAGGGCCGCAACGTGGTGTTAGATAAGAAGTGGGGCGCGCCGACCGTCACGAAAGACGGTGTGACGGTTGCCAAGGAAATCGAACTGGAAGACAGGTTCGAGAACATGGGCGCCCAGATGGTTAAAGAAGTCGCGTCGAAGACGTCCGATGTTGCGGGTGACGGCACGACGACGGCGACGGTGTTGGCCGAAGCGATTTTCCGCGAAGGTCTGCGCAACGTAACCGCCGGCGCGAATCCGATGGCGCTCAAGCGCGGGGTCGACAAGGCGGTTGTAACCGTCGTCGCGGAATTGCAGAAGCTGAGCAAGCCCGTGAAGGATAGCGACACCACGCGCAACGTGGCGTCCATCTCCGCGAACAGCGATGAAGAAATCGGCAAAATCATTTCCGAGGCGATGGACAAAGTCGGTAACGACGGAACCATCACGGTCGAAGAAGCCAAGGGTATTGAAACCACCTTGGATGTTGTCGAAGGCATGCAGTTCGACAAGGGCTACTTGTCCCCGTACTTCGTCACCGATTCCGACACGATGGAAGCGGTGCTTGAAGATTGCCACATCTTGATCCACGAGAAGAAAATCTCAAACCTGAAAGACCTATTGCCGTTGTTGGAACAGATCGCTAAGGGCGGCAAGCCGTTATTGATTATTGCGGAAGACGTCGAAGGCGAAGCGTTGGCGACGTTGGTCGTGAACCGTATTCGTGGCACGTTTCAAGCCTGCGCCGTGAAGGCTCCTGGTTTTGGCGATCGCCGCAAAGCGATGCTCGAAGACATCGCGATTCTTACGGGCGGCAAGGCGATTACCGAAGACCTCGGCATGAGCCTTGAAAACTTGACCCTCGGCGAACTCGGCCGCGCAAAGCGCGTCGTGATCGACAAGGACAACACGGTCATTGTCGAAGGCGCTGGCACAGGCCAAGACATCATGGGCCGAATCAATTTGATTCGCCGCCAGATCGACGAAACGACTTCGGACTACGACCGTGAAAAGCTGCAAGAACGTCTGGCGAAGCTTGCCGGTGGTGTTGCAGTCATCAATGTTGGCGCGGCGACCGAAATCGAGATGAAAGAAAAGAAAGCGCGTGTCGAAGATGCATTGCATGCGACGCGTGCCGCAGTCGAAGAAGGTATCGTACCGGGCGGTGGTGTCGCATTTATCCGTTGCTTGGACGCTGTCGAGAAGATAGGCCTTGACGGTGACGAAGCCATTGGCGCGAAAATCATCTTGCGCGCGCTCGAAGAGCCGATGCGGCAACTTGCGGCGAATGCTGGCGAAGAGG
>JAJDAB010000580.1 GCA_029262095.1 Candidatus Hydrogenedentota bacterium | reverse complement strand
AGAAATCGTCTGTAACCTGAGCGCGTCGCCCTTTCTCCCAAACAAACATGAAGATCGCCGCGAACTCGTCCTCGGTACGACCAACCGTCTCGCGTGCGTATACGCGTATACAAACCTGCTGGGTCTGGACAATAGCCGCCTTGTATTCGACGGAGGTGGCCTCATCGCAACGCCGGAAGGCGTCGTGACTGAAGCGCCGATTCTCTCGAAAGCCTATTCGACGCTGGAGACAGGAGTCGTCGATCTGGATCAGCTCGCCAGGATGCGTGCAGAGAGTACAACGTGGCGATCTGGCGCCAAAGGTCGCGATATGAGTACAGCGCCATCGATTGCTAACATCGTGGTACCGGCGAAGAAATGGTCGCCCGCCCCTGTGGCCGAGTACGCGAAGACCATGCCTAAGAGTTTCTTTTTCCCCGACACAACGAAACTCGATAGCGATAGCAACGCGGACCAGTATCTCGACGAATTGTACGATGCAATGGTGCTGGGTCTCCGCGATTACTTTGAAAAGGTAGGCGTATTCAACAAAATCCTGATCGCTCTCTCGGGTGGTCGCGATAGCGCCCTATGTTTATTGGCCGCCGTCGACGCGATCAAGGTATTAAACGGAGGCGAAGGCGGTGTCGACCCTGCCGATCGCGTTGCAACGGTCTACTTGCCGAATGAAGCGTATAGCTCGAGTGCCACGTTGGATGCGGCAAGATCCCTGGCGGAAGCACTTGGTGTCCCGTTTCAGGTTGTGTCTATTGCGGATGAGTGTAAGGTCGCACTCGAAAAGGCTGTGGAACTCGCTGGTGGCGAAGACCGTGTGACCCCGCTCGCCAGACAAAACCTGCAGGCACGTGTGCGCGGCAACATGATGCTGAACTGGGCGAACAGCGAAAACGCACTGTTGCTCGTCACGTCAAACCTCAGCGAAGGCGCGGTCGGATACACCACCACGGGCGGCGACAACCAGGGCGGTTATTCCCCCATCGCCAACATTCCAAAAACACTCGTTACACGCTTGCTTGAACGTGTAGTGAAACGCGAAGGCCTCGGCGCACTCACCAAAGTGCTCGTCATCCCGCCGAGCGCGGAACTCGTTGTTGATCAGCTCGACGAAGAAGACTTGATGCCGTATGACGTGCTGGACGATCTGTTGTATCTCTTCGCCCGACGGCGTATGACGCTCGCCAATTGCTGGCGTATCATCGTTTGCCGTCACGAAAAGCACGACGCGGAACAACTGCGCACATGGACCGCCGATTTTGGTCGCCTTTTCGCGTACAACCAGTGGAAACGAGAGCAACTCCCCGTCGCGCTCAAAGTGATGGACCTCGATCTCGATCCGAAGACCGGATTTCGCTTCCCCGTCACGCAAAGTATCGACGCGGAACTTACCGAATTAGAGAACGCGAAAATCGAATAGATGCAGCACGACTTCTCACCACAACGGCACGAAGAGGCAAAAAACTGCAAGACGTTCTTCACTCAATCTCTGTGCATCGTAGCGAAGCGCGATAGCGATGAACTCTCGATTTCTGCTCGTTTGTCCCAATGCTGATTCCCGCACTTACCTCAACGACTTGGGAGTAGTCATGGCTGGTCTAATTGTCCAGGCGTTGGTCCAGTTCCGAACCTGGCTTTGCCACATCCATTACGATCTTGCCCCGATGTTCATCCAAGAACAGCGTCACTTGCCGATTGGTTGCGTCGATACTCTCCACACGATACGAGCCGAATGAATCGCCGACGCTGTACGACTTTGCCTCCTTATCGCCTACGCGAATCAACGCGACGTATTGGCCTTTGGACGAAGGCTGGATCTCCTCGACTTCGATGCCCGTTCCAATGAGCGGATTCATGGACTCGATACGCACGTCCTCCGCATAGGCCCCTAGCGTGGCTTCGGCCAGCTTGCGCGTATCCACTTTGTTCGCGGGATCGATTACAAGAACCTCTTCAAAGAGTTCAAGCGCTTGATCGCACTTCTTATTGTCAAGGCAGTAGTCGCCTTCTTCCATTAGCTCTTTCACTGTTACGTATTTCAGTTCTTGCTGGGATAGAGGCGGGGGCGCTGCTTTGGCTTTTGGGACGTCTGTCTCAAAGAGCCCAAACTGAGTGGCAGCTCCCGTTTCTCCGCCGATCGTATTCAGCGCAATTTTGCTCTCCGCTTTCTTGATCATATCCCGCGCCTTCACGGACTGCGGATCAAGCGCCGAGGCCCGGGAAAAATTATTGCGTGCATCTCGGTAGTTTCCCTGTTGGTATTGATCGATGCCCAGGCGTTAATGCGCCTCGGCGCGGTCATCGGCAGACGTTTCGTTGTCCACGTACACGGTAAATTGTCTGCGATGTTCCTCAGAATAGACGGTGGCCTGGCCGGCCTTCTCGTCAACGCTGATGATTCGAAGACCAGACTTATTCAGCTCATCCAAGAATTTCGTCCATGACACTTTCTCGGGTTGCAACGGTTTTAGGCGCCGGGCGACCTGAATCATCTCCATGAATTCCTCACGGTACCCGTGCGAGTCTGAACCCAAGCCGTCTTCTGCCAGATTTGCGATCATGTCCCAATCTGTCGTGCCACGATGCGGCGATTCCCGGAGGACCATGCCGAACGCCGCTACTGCAGCAGCGAATCGCAAGTCTTGCGAGGCCTCGTCGATCGTTTTCGGTACAGCTGTGATCGGGATTTCGAGCAGTTCACTTGTGTCACCGTCGGGCTTCTTGTGGCGCAGTTTTACGGTGAACAGGTCGTCCATGTTTGGCCCGGCGGGTACATTCGCTACGTAGCGCGACTGTGTGCCGCTCGCGTTGGGATAGTCGATGACGCCAGGAGGGGTGATTTCGTATAGCGCAGTAACCGTATGCCCCGCGCCGATTTCGCCGGCGTCTTTTGTATCGTCATCGAAATCCTGGGCAGCGAGCACACGGTTTTCGTATCCAATGAGCCGGTACGCACCGACGTTCGCCGGATTGAAATCGATTTGGACCTTCACGTCTTTCGCAATGGTGACCAGCGTGCCGTTGACCTGGTCGACGAGCACCTTCTTCGCTTCGCGTTCGGTATCGAGGTAGGCGTATTGTCCGTTGCCCTTGTCCGCGAGTTGTTCCATCATCGCGTCTTTCAGGTTGCCTTCGCCGACGCCGAGCACGGTCAGGAATACGCCGCTCTTAGCCTTCTCTTCAATCAGCCGATCCAACGACCCACGATCCGTCGTGCCAACGTTAAAGTCGCCGTCGGTGGCCAGGATGACGCGGTTCACGCCATCGCGCTGGAAATTCTTCTGCGCGACGCTATAGGCGAGTTCCACGCCCGCGCCGCCGTTGGTCGATCCGCCGCTCTCGAGGCGGTCGATGGCGGATAATATTTTTTGCTGTTTCTTTCCCAGTGTTGACGGAAGAGCGAGGCCGGAGGCCCCGGCATACGTCACGATGGCGACGCGGTCATCGGGTCGCAGTTGCTGGGTGAGTAGTTTCATGGCATTGCGTACGAGCGGCAATTTGTTTTCGTCGCTCATGCTGCCGGACACGTCGAGCAGGAACACGAGGTTGGCCGGTGGGCGTGTATGGACCTGTACCTCGCGTCCTTTGAGCCCGATGCGCATTAGGTGATGCGCGTCATTCCACGGGCACTCAATCAGCTCGACGTGCGCCGCGAATGGGTCGTCATTCGCGGGTGGGGTGTAGGCGTATTCAAAATAGTTCAACAACTCTTCAATGCGTACCGCATCCTTTGGCGGCAATTGATTGTTGCGCAGAAACCGGCGCACATTCGCATAGGAACCTGTGTCGACATCAATTGAAAACGTCGACAGCGGTTCGTCCACGACACGCTTGAACGGGTTGTCTTCGATACGGTCGTAGGTCTCTGTGTTATGTTCGGGCGCGGGTTGAGGTGGCACTATCTCCATGTTATCGACGCGCGCAAGCTGATCAGGCGTTTTCCTACCGCGAAAGTAGTAGCCAATCGCGGGGGTGTCGGCGAGACGTGGAGTCTCGCCGTATCCACGCGCACTAAGTTGGCCCAATTCCTCAGCGGTCAGTGCCGGGACGTTCGCGCCATTCAAGGCGAACACTTGCCCTTGCTGCAGGTTGGCTTGGATCGGTTTACCTTGAATATCGACACCATACGTATCGAAGTAGGCTTGATTGATTTCTACTTCATCCGGTGATGCTGGGGTCTTCGCATCACTGGAAGCGACCTGCTCCCCAGCTTCACGAAGCGTGGGTCGGGATGAATAATTCCAGTTTCCTTTCGGCGACGGATCGGTTCCTGGATCAAGCTGCAACTTCATGCCAAGCTGAGTTTCCGATTGTTGGAGGGGTACTCCGGCGGCATTCGGATCAGCCCTCGCTTCGGCCAACGCGGCTAGCGCCTCATACTCGGTAAGTGGTTCTCCGTCAACCGATCTTGCAATGTTCTTCGGTTCGGCCGCGCCGATACCCAATGCGTCAAGCGTCTCGAATTGTTCGCGCGTTTGATTGTCAGTAGGCAGGGCGTTGATTGTATTCGCGTCGATAATTTCGAATTGTTGCGCCGACTGCGGCGCGCTCTCTGATATCGATGGAGTCGGTCCAGTCGAGTAGTCCAACGACTCCATTGCTTCGCGCAGTTCTGAGGCGGGCGCTTGCTGGAAACGCTTCGTGTCGGGAATGGTCGCCATCGATTCGCTGATGCCGAGTGTTATCGCATCGCCATCGATATCCTCAATCGAACGCGTTAGTGCACTCAGATCGCGGCTCATATCAGCAACGTCTTCGCCGTAAGCGCCCAACGTCGCTTCGGCGAGTTTTCGAGTGGCTTCTTCGTTTGTGGGGTCGATCACGAGGACTTCTTCGTAAAGATCTAGCGCGCGATCATAATCCTGATCGTGCAATTTTCGTCCGCCTTCGGACATTAGTGTCGGGACGCTGAGTTGCCTGAACTCAGAGAGATTGGTGGGCTCCGCAAGATTCTCGCTGGGATCGCGACTCTCCAACGAATCAAGGATTACGAATTGTTGATCCGTTCTTACAGATGCCCCATCGGCAGCTAATATCTCGACTGAGTCGTCAATATGGTCCGCAGCACTGCTACGTGCGGTCTGCGCATCACGAGGCTCAAGGAGGCCCGCACTGACGTACGCCAAACCCAGGACAAACACGGTTGATGCGGCCAGTGCTCCAAAGCGTGCCCCAGTTGAATTGGACCAAACCCGACGTCGACCATCCAAGGACTCAACATTCGCATGAGCGAGGATTGTTTGGTGCTGTTCATCGCCCAGCGACGCTGTTGCAAATGCTTCTTCGGCGATGCCGCCGATGGCGCGAATCTCGTCGACGTATCGCCGGGCGTCTTCGTTGTTCTCGATGATCGCCTCGATGTCTTCCACGTCCACATCGTCTAATTCGCCGAGTGCATACGCGGTCAGTTTTTCTTCAAGATTATGATTCATGGCTTTTCGCCTCTTGGGGTTGGGTTTGATCGAACTGCGGCTCAAGCACCGCGCGGATGGTTTTCATGGCGGCATGGAGATGGCTGCTGACCGTCGCCAGGCCCATCCCCGTTTCTGCGCTGATTTCGCGGTAGGTCATACCTTTATCGAACTTCAATCGGAATACGCGTTGTTGTTTCTCAGGGAGTTTCGCGAGGGTCTCGACGACGACACGCATCGATTCGTGCCGTTCGGCGAAGACGTTTGGTGCGGGCGAGGTATCCAGCGCTTCGGCATGGCCATTGCCGTACGCCTTTTCCCGCGCCGCTTTCTTCTGCACGTCGTAGGCCCGGTTTCGGCAGACCGTGAACAGCCAAGGCGCGAGCCGTCCGTTCAGCTTCGCCGGTTCCGCCGAACACAGTTTTACAAATGTGTCCTGCACCACGTCCCGCGCGGTCTCGTGGTTACCGGTCAGCCGGTATGCGAACTGGATGAGCGGCCGCTCATAATCGTTCAGCGCTTGCTGAACCCATTCCGCAGTTGTCGCTGTGTCATTCGCCATCGCCATACTCCGACACGGGTCCGGGGCCCGTCTACCACTATAACGATTCGGGTTCGGGTTTGTTCGGACGGCGGGGAGATCGAACCGGCGGCAAGCCCAGCCCTACGAATGACTTGGGGATCTAATCCAGGGCGTATTCGAAGGATTTAACACGATACGCAAGGCTAATTTCGCGGGTTCAGGTAGATCTCTCGACTACACTTGGGATGACAGAATAAGTTTGCCACAGAGAGCACAGAGTTCACAGAGAAGCGCATCAAACGAAAGCAGACAACTAACCTGGCGTTTCTCGGTGTTCTCTGTGAGCTCTGTGGCCCGTTTCTTACCGTACGGTCGGCCGAGATTCCCATCAGAATATATCGGGATGACGTGTTGTTTTCGCCCCATCATATCGCCGGATTGGAATCCTACTCCGGCTTTAGTATCGCGTAATGCGGTAGACCGACGAATTGATCGAAATAGGCGAGCACGTCTTTGTGCGGCGCTTCGTCAGGTAGTTCGGCCTGATACTTTATTTTTACGTATCCTTCGAGACGGTCTTTGACCGTTTCGTCTTTGAGCGTGGATTTGTTCATTTTCAGGCAGGCCTTACACCAGGTCGCCCAGAAATCGATGAGGACCGGTTTGTTCTCTGCTTTCGCCAATTCCAACCCGTCGCCGAGGGACGCGATCCAACCATCTTCGTCGGCTTGCTGCGCGCTTGCGAGTACGGCTTCCTCGTCGACGAGGTAGACGTTGCTGAATTGGTTGAACCCAAGCCACCCGTAATACAGTGCGAAGCCGAGAATGAATACGCCCATTGCTTGTTTGATGCGGACCATCCACATACCGGGTTTCGGCAGGAAGCCCATGCCGGCGCCTGCGAATGGCCACGGAAGCGCCATGCCTAAACCGAGCATGAATGGCAAGATGATGCCTACGACGGAACCCTTGGCGTAAAGGTCTTGCGAATACAGCAGCACCGCGATGAGCACGGGCGCGACGCACGCACCGGCAAGTAGTGCGCTAATCGATCCCATGATAAACGCGAACGCGAAGCTGCCTTTTGACTGCTGTAGTCCGAGTTTGTTCTGGAATTTGCTGAAGTCGATAACAATAAAATCGAACATTGCGAGCGCGAGTACGATAAAGAGTGCCGCGATTCCTGCGCTGAACCACCAATTGGCATTGATTGCGCCAAACGATGCGAGGCCAAGTACTACGATAAGACCTAATCCGCCGAAGACGATGGCGATACCGAGGCCGTACACGCCGCCGAGGGCGAAGCCACGGCTGCGGGTTGATCCCTCTTTCATGCCTTGAACGCCCGCGCCGATGATGGCGAGATTGATGGGGATAACGGGTAGCACGCACGGCGTGAGGTTTAGTGCGAGGCCGCCGACGATCGTGATCAAAAAGACGAACCAAATGCTTTTGTCATCGAACTGGCCGCCTTGCGAGTACCCTTCGCCCGATTCCGCACCATCGATAAACGCCGTAAAATCGTCGACCGGCATATACCCGGAGGCCTGCGCGAGGACGGCAAACTCAGGCAGCAAGGTTTCCCATTCGCCTGCGTCAACTTCTTCCGCCACCGTATCGCCGGAGTCCGCCTGGGGAGCGGTGTACTCGCCAGTGAACGCGATTGCATCGAAGACTTCCGCCTTTGCGAGCCGTACCGGTTCGTCGTCATCACCGAGGACGCGAACCGGAAACTCAAACGACTCCACTACGGGCATCAAGCAGATCTTGTCGTCGCAGGCCTGATAGTTCAGCTCTCCTCGAAAGATGTATTCTCCGGGCGGCACATCACCGACGTCCACGATGCTACCAATGGTTATCGTACCGTCATATACCGCCAACGGTTCTTCTTGGAATGAAAATGTCTTGACCGCTGCTTCAGGATAGGCGAAGTCCGAGGCGGTGAACCCCTCAGGCAGCCCAAGCGTCCAGACCGTCGCTTTCGTTCTCTTGTCAAGTGGCTTGTGTCCGTTGACATGAAACGGTTCAGCTATATCCAGGTTCAGCGCTAACCGTATGGATTCTCCGTGGCGAACACCATCGAATTCGCGTACGACCTCGCCCGAAACATTTTCGCCTTTTCCTTCACCGCCAAATACGATCGGCGTTGGCGCCACGTCTTCTTTCGCCATCGCGAAGGATAGCGTTTTGAGGCGGGCATCATTGGATGCTGTGGGCGTGTACGATGCGGCAGCGACTTCGAGTGCCATCGTTACGGGCACCGTTTTGGGTGCGTAACACGAGGTGTCGTCGCAGGCTTGATACCGCAGCGTACCGGTAAGTTCGTGCGTGCCGGCCGTTGCCCCGTCGAACGCGCGGACCGTAATTCCGATTAGAAACTCGCCCTCGTACACCGACATCGGTTCGTCTGAGAATCCGAACTTTTTGGTCTCCGGTTCGCCGTACGTGATTCCTAAAACTTCAAGCGCGTCATTGTCCTCGATCTTCAGTTCCGTCTTGATGAGAAACTTTTCGAGCGGTTCATTTGAGTTGACATGCCAACCCTCAGGCATGGTTACTACCAAGGCGGCGTTGCTTTCCGCGCCAGCGGGGATCGCATCATGGCCAGCGAGAGTTGATAGCGTTGGCTCAGGTCCGCCTTGCGCCAGTGCGGCGGAAACGACTATCGCGAATGAGCCTACTAATCCGATAACGCGGCGAATCATGTTGCATCTCCTTCTGCAATTTCTAAGACATCAAGAAAATCGTTGACGGCAGTCACGGGTCGTTTGCAGGCGAAATCTTTGCAGACATACGCTGCGGCTTTTCCATCGACCAACGACTTACCCGCAAGGAGCGGCACGTGCTCAACGAGCGCGTCAATATCGCCCGCGTCCGGATCGATTAGAGCCAACACTTTATTCGGTATGTATTCTTTGTGCAATGCGGCCAAGAGCTCTGACGCCTGATCTACATTCCCTGCGATCGCAATTTCCTTGGGCGGATGGAGATAGAAATCGACCGCGCCCAGCATATACAAGAATCCCCGTGGCGCCCTTTCTAGATTGCTCTTGGTCATCGTAATCATTTTGTCGGCCATATCGTAGTAGGCGGGTTCATCGACCAGCTTGGCCAGGCGCAAAAGCGCCTCTGCCGCGACGGAATTCCCTGCGGGCTCGGCGCCATCATAGGTCGGTTTTGTCCGCGCGATGAGATTGCGATGATCGTCGCCAGTGTAAAAGAAGCCGCCTTTGTCCGTGTCCCAAAACTTTTCGTTCATCTGCTCGGTTAATTCACGAGCGTGCAATAACCATTTCACGTCAAACGTCGCTTCATAGAGATCGATGAGCGCTACGGCCATGAATGCGTAGTCATCGAGATAGGCTGGCAGCTTGGATCGGCCGCCCCGGTGTGTACGCATCAGCGTTCCATCAACGACCATTTCGTCGAGCACAAACTGTGCTGCGCCTTCCGCCGCGTCTTTGTATCGTTCATCGCCGACAACTTGATAGCCTTTGGCGAACGCGGAAATCATGAGGCCGTTCCAGGAGGTCAGGATCTTGTCGTCCAGGCCGGGCCGCACGCGTTTGCTGCGAATTTCAAGGAGCTTGTCCCGCATAGGCGCGATGCGCGCTTCGAGCGCGTCTGAGTCCATGCCTAAGTCCTTGGCAATATCTTCGTGCGGCTTCGTCATATGTAGAATGTTGAGGTTGGCGTGATAGGGCTCGTGCGATTGAAAATTCCCGACGGCTTTCACGTTGTAGTACGCACAAAACAGTTCACCGTCTTCCGCGCCAAGCGCACCAATAAGCTCGGCCTTGCTCCAGATGTAGAATTTTCCTTCTTCGCCTTCGCTATCGGCGTCTTCGGTCGAATAGAATGCGCCGCCCTCGCTGTGCATATCGCGCAACTGATAACGAAAAATGTCCTCGGCTACGTGCTTGTATCGATCGATCCCGGTCGCTTGATACGCGTCCAGGTACACCTCGCTCAATTGGCCGTTGTCGTACAACATTTTTTCGAAATGCGGAACCAACCAAACGTCGTCTGTTGAATACCGGTGAAAGCCGCCGCCGAGATGGTCGTACATGCCGCCAAAATACATTTTATCCAGCGTCAGCGTTGCCATCTCAAGCGCCTTTTTGTCACCGGTTCGCGCGTGTTGACGCAGCAATAGCGCGACGCTCGGACTAGACGGGAATTTCGGCGCCTCGCCGAACCCTCCGAACTGTTCATCGAATGACGCGGCGAGTTGCTGAACTCCGCTGTCCAAAACGGATGCGGATACTGCTCCTGTTTCGTCGGCGGTCATGGCGAAATTCTTTTGAATCATCGCCGTGAGTTGTTCGGCGCTATCGTCGATTTTCGCGCGGTTCGTCCGCCATTCCTTTTCGAGAGCTTTGAGCAACGTCGGAAACCCGGGGCGACCCTGACGGTCTTCCGGCGGGAAATAGGTGCCGCCGAAAAACGGTTTGCGGTCCGGTGTCATAAACACGGTCATCGGCCAGCCGCCGCTTCCCGTCATCATCTGCACTGCGGACATATAGATATCGTCGAGGTCAGGTCGCTCTTCTCGGTCGACTTTTATGCTAACGAAGTGCTCGTTCAAGATTGCAGCGATGGCTTCATCTTCAAACGATTCACGTTCCATCACGTGACACCAATGGCATGCTGAGTAGCCAATCGATAAGAAGATCGGCTTATCCTCTGCCTTCGCTTTCTCTAACGCCTCGTCGCCCCAGGGATACCAATTCACCGGATTGTGCGCGTGTTGCAGCAGGTATGGACTGGTTTCATCTGCTAGCCGGTTGGTGTGTTTCGGGGTTGCGTCGGTATCGGCGCTAGTCACGGGGTCTTTCTCCTCAGTAGCGGCGGCGGGCGGCGTTAGCGGGCGCGCCAACCGCGGCCCAATGGCGACGATAACGCCAAACAATGCCGCGGCCGCGATTATGGTCAGCCATGGCCGAAGAGCAAATCCAGAGGTATCACGCATGGCCAAGGTCCCTCATTTGTACACACCTGTGCGGATGAGCGATATACCATACCGAATTCCGAACAGCGGCGCAGGTTTGTAAGTAGCGCCCGTCGCGACAACGTATTGATCGCCGTTCCGGGCCTTCTAGTGAAAACAGCGGTGATCGGAATAGCATTCCATTAGTGGCTTCGAGCATGGTGTTTCAGCGTGTAATTTTGGGTCGCCCACGCCGGCTTACACCGGCGTGGGCATTCATCGGGGGCAGATGAACGATGTGGGTGTTCCGGCGAATTCAAGGCATGGCGAAGCGGGGAGATGCTCCATGAGTGCCACAGCCTTGGCATCGCCGTTACCACCCGACGAGGAGGAGTCCGGCCGAAGCCGGTCTACTCACTGGTGCCGTTTGGTCTATTCCGATCGCGACAAAATCCATGTCACGAAATAGAGGGTACTGGTAGTAAACGGGTTATGCGGTGTGTGTGGTTGATCGCGCCGGGTAACGATTCCGTGATACGCGTGCGACGATGAACGGGGACAATACGGCGATCCAAATGATGCCGTGTTCCATAACTTGTGACGCGTATAACCAGCTCTCAGGATGGCCGCGATATTCTTGTATGAATGAATAGTAATAGATAGCGAGCGCGCCACTCATTACGACAGTCCATACGCGCGGGCGCAAGACGCTCACCGCGATCAATGATGTCGCGTACCAGGGGTAGGGCGCGGGAAGAAATAGGAACCATCCGAGAAGTGTGAGTTGAATCGTTGCAATCAAGGCATGGATAGACCCATCACGTCGCAGAAGATTCAACGCCGCACACAATGCGCCCACGCCCACGATACCGGCGTATGCGGTTCGTGCATGCGGCGTCAGCGCGGCCAACAGCGCGAACGCCCCATCATTTCGTCGCCATTCGCCCGCATAGCGGCGAAATCCTTCCGTCAACATATCAATCCCCACGCCGATAAACGGGAGATAGAGCGCAATGACGGCAGCACCGAGAGCGAAAAAGAATGCGGCGGTGGACCGTGCACGGTGTTGTCGAACCCAGTACGCGGCGAAGGCGGGGATAAGCAGTGCGGGATACAGTTTGGCGAGGACGGCTCCCGCTAGCGCGAGGCCGCAAAGCATCGGCCAACGTAGTGCGGATGAGTCCTCATTTCGTGATGCCGTGTAGAC
>JAJDAB010000579.1 GCA_029262095.1 Candidatus Hydrogenedentota bacterium | reverse complement strand
CACTTCGGGCTATTCCAGACTGGTACGAGAACTCATCTTTACGGAGTATCTGGACATTTTCCATATGGAACGGTATCGGCACCGGCTGTCGATCGAAGGCCAGCCGCTCTTCTATTTTGCACTAGCTGTGCGAATCACCGCGCCGGTACCAAGTACGTTCGCTACCGAGCGTGGCATCGAAATTTGAGTGCTGCGTTCGCGCCGGCGGTTTCGTATTGAAAATGCACGCTTGGCAAGTTGACGATTTCGGTCATTACCATGACGCCATGCAGTGGCGTGAAACGGATCGTCCTACGCCCTCTGGCTCAGATGTGCTGGTCAAAGTCGATGCGATTGGTCTGAACTTTCCGGACATCCTCATGATCGCGGGTAAGTATCAGGTCCGACCGCCGCTACCGTTTGTGCCCGGCACGGAGTTGATGGGTACGGTGGTGGAGCGTGGTCCGGAGAGCGATCTCAATGAGGATGATCGGGTGATGGCGATGAGCGGCGTGGGCGCGTTTGCGGAATATTGTGTTGCGCCATCTGGCGCGCGATTCCGCGTTCCGGATGGTATGAGCGACGAAGATGCCGCTGCGTTTCAAATGATTTATCAGACGTCCTATTTCGGATTGGCCGTGCGCGCGAATTTGCAGCCGGGTGAAGTGTTACTGGTGCATGGTGGAGCTGGGGGTGTGGGTACTTCTGCGATTCAGTTGGGAAAAGCGCTCGGTGCGATAGTCATTGCTACTGCGGGTACAGACGCCAAGATGGAAGTCTGTCGGCAATGCGGTGCGGATCACGTGATCAATTATGGTACCGACGATTTCGTCGCGGCGGTTAAAGACTTTACGAACGGCAACGGCGCTGACGTTGTCTACGATCCGGTTGGCGGCGATGTGTTCGACAAGAGCACAAAGTGTATCGCTTGGAATGGCCGCATCCTGGTCATCGGTTTCACCAGCGGTCGCATCCCGGATATCCGTACGAACCGGATACTGCTCAAGAACATGTCTGTCGTGGGTTTGCATTGGGGTGCCTACCGTATTCATGAACCTCACCTCATCGAAGAGGCGCAAGAGACGTTGTATGGCTATTACGACGATGGCAAAATCAAGCCGGTCATCTTTAATGAATACGCGCTCAGTGACTTGAGTGAGGCGCTCGATGCCATTGAGCAACGATTGTCGTATGGCAAGATTGTGGTGAAGCCGCAAATCTAATCGAGTATGCCCCCAAGATATTCGCGGTCGTATATTATCGACCGCATGAGCCGCGTTTAGCGAATACACCAGTTAGGGTTTGTATCATGAACGTCGATATCTTGACCGAAATTACGATCGACCGGCCTCTGGAGGAGGTCGCATCGTTCGCCTCGGATCCAGACAACACGCAAGCGTGGTATGTAAACATTAAACACGTTGAATGGCAGACGGAAAAGCCAGTTCGGGTCGGGTCAAGAATCGCATTTGTCGCGCATTTTCTTGGGCGCAAACTCTCGTACACGTACGAGGTCGTTGAGCTTATCGAGAACGAAACGTTTGTGATGAGAACGTCGGAAGGGCCATTCCCGATGGAGACGACGTATACCTGGGAGTCCGTTGACGACCAGGCGACAAGAATGACGCTCAGAAACCGTGGCGTACCTAAAGGGTTCTCGGCGTTGATGGCTCCAATCATGAAGCGGGCCATGCGAAAAGCAAACGAAAAAGATTTACAATTGCTGAAGAAGATTCTAGAGTCGAAGTCGGCGTAACGGCTTCCATAAGGAGATAGATTCCGTGCAAAAAATCGTTATTGCAGTAGCATTATTTGTCGCACTTCCCGCGATGGCCGAACCCGCCAAGGGTAGTCCTGAAGCGTCGGTGTGGCAGGCCATCGGCGATACGGCCATTACAATTGACTATTGCCGGCCTGGGGTGAAGGGGCGTGTCATTTGGGGCGATCTGGTGCCGAACGGCGAGATTTGGCGCGCTGGTGCGAACGCTAAGACCGCGTTCGATTTCGACGACGACGTAGTTATTGCGGGTAAGACGATTCCGGCGGGAACGTACAGCTTTTATGTGCTGCCGGAAGATGGCGAATGGACCTTGATCCTCAATTCCAACTGGGAAGGCCACGGGACGAAGCATGACGCTGATGCCGATGTGCTGCGGTTTAGTGTCACGCCAGCTGATGCGCCGCACGAGGAATGGCTTCGCTATGGATTCGAGGAACTTGAAGACGAAGCGGCCATGATCTACTTGCATTGGGAAAAGAAGAAAGCGTCGTTTCGCGTCGAAGTGGCAGAGGATTGATTCAAGAGATTCTGGTCCGGGCAGGGTTAGTCGTTCATCCGATCAAAAGTTGACCGCGTTGCTGCCCATTCATACCATGCGCGTTTGAGTTCCGGTGTGATGTGACGCCGGTACAGTGTTGCGAGGGTGTGGATAGATGTTGGCGCGGGTGCATTCGTGTGCGGTGATCGGGATTGACGGCGTGCCGCTGTCGGTCGAGGTCGACCAGCGCCCGGGCACGTTTAAGGTCGACATCGTTGGGTTGCCGGATATTGCGGTGAAGGAATCGCGGGAACGGGTGAACTCCGCGATTCGTAATGCGGGTTTTCGTTTTCCGCGCGGCTATGTCGTTGTGAATCTTGCGCCTGCGGATATCCATAAGAAGGGTAGTGCGCTCGATCTCCCAATTGCACTTGGCATGCTGGCAGCTAGCGACCAAGTTAAGCCGGAACGCATTAACGATTATGCGGTGGCCGGTGAACTTGCATTGGATGGGTCGTTGCGGGCGGTGTCGGGCGCGTTGTGTATGGCGATCGCGGCGCGGGATCAAGGTTTGCGGGGCATCATCTTGCCTGAGGCGAATGCGGATGAAGCGGGCGTGGTGCCGGACTTCGATGTAATTCCTGTCGCGCGTATTGCGGAGGCGGCAGCGTTTGTCTCCGGTACGGCGGACATTGCGCCGCACCGTACGGACCTGAATGCCACGTTTACTCGCTCGCGTGAACATGCGCCGGACTTGCTCGATGTGAAGGGGCAGGCGCATGTGAAACGCGCGCTTACCGTCGCAGCGGCTGGTGGTCACAATCTCTTGATGATCGGTCCGCCGGGTACGGGGAAGACAATGCTTGCCTCGCGGCTTGCGGGCATTCTGCCGGATATGACATTCGAGGAAGCGTTGGAAACGACGCGGGTGTATAGCGTTACCGAAGGCATTCAGGAATCGGGGCGTCTTATGTTTAATCGACCGTTTCGCGCCCCGCATCACACGGCAACGACGGTTTCAATCAGCGGCGGCGGCACGGGCCCTCAACCGACGCCAGGGGAAGTAAGCCTCGCGCATAACGGGATACTTTTTCTCGACGAGTTGCCTGAGTTCGGCCGTGGGGCGTTGGAAGTGTTGCGGCAGCCTCTCGAGGAGGGTCTAGTCCATATCCGCCGTGCGATGTACGCGGTTACATTTCCGAGTCGATTCATGCTGGTGGTTGCGATGAACCCGTGTCCGTGTGGATGCCGAACCGATCCGCGTCGTCAGTGCCGGTGTAGTGTCGGCGAAATCCAACGCTATATGAGCCGCCTTTCGGGTCCGCTGCTCGATCGTATCGATATTCACGTTGACGTGCCGTCGTTGAGTTATGAAGAGTTGACCGAGCCTACGTCCAGCGGGCCGTCGTCCGCCGATGTTCGCGCGGAGGTGCAGCAGGCACGTGAGCGGCAACGTGCTCGGACCAATGGCCGGTTCGCGTGTAACGCCGTACTCGACACGCGCGCCGTTCGAAAATACTGCACTCTTGCCGGCTCGGCGGACAGGCTTCTTGAGCAAGCGATCGACCAACTCGGGTTTAGCGCGCGCGCCTACGACAAAGTCCTCCGCGTCGCCCGCACCCTCGCCGACCTCGAAGAAGTGGATACCATCTCGGACCAACACGTTGCTGAAGCGATTCAGTACCGCAGCTTGGACCGGGAATTGTACTGAGCAGCGCTTTCGCATTCTGTGGATTTGCTAGTACCCGTCGCGATTTCCACTGCGTCTGAACATACGGGCGGTTCGTGAGAATGCTCGTTACGGAATGGATTTGAGCCATTCGGCTAGTTGAGTTCCAATCTGGTGAGGGTATTCTTCAGGTGTGTAGTGTTTGCCTTTCCCCAGGTAGATCGATTCAAGATTGGCAAAACTAGATTGTATGGCTTCGACTTCCTTCGGTGGGATGATCAGGCCTGGCTTCACATGAAACATGAGTTTCGGAATAGTCGAACTGGGTAGCCATTTTTCGTACGCTGCGATACGCGCGTAGGTATCGGGTGGATCGCCGTCGAAGGGAATCTCCCTGGGCCACACCATTACGGGTTTTCGGGCACTGGGCTCGACGTATGGCTCGCGGTACCTGTTCATCTCTTCGAGCGTGAGTTTTCGGGCGCTCATCGCGGGCAACGCCTTTTCCACAAAAAAATTTTTGTCGACGATCATCTTCTTACCTTTGACCGGGTGACGGAGGCGACTAAACATGAATCGGGTAATTAAGCTCTGTTCTTTCCAGCGGGGCGCCCGCGTCAGCGCTTCCATAAAAGCGATCGCCTTGAATTTGTTTTGATGTCGATAGGCGTAATCAAACCCGAGAGCGGATCCCCAGTCGTGAACGCAAAGCGTGATGTTTTCAAGCCCCAGGGTCTCAATGAAGCCCTGGAGGTATCGCGCATGGTCGACAAACCGATAATCAATATCGGGTTTCCCGGAACGGCCCATACCGATCAAGTCTACGGCGATACACCTGGCCCAGGGCGCAACATGGGGAATGACGTTTCGCCAGAGGTATGCGGATGTGGGGTTACCGTGGAGAAATAAGACGGGGTCGCCGTGGCCTTCGTCGTAGTAATGCATGGCGTCGCCGAGTATGTCGGCGTAGTTCGATTCGAACGGACACGCGGCCGAGATAGCTTGAGTGGACATGGTGAACTCCGGTTGGTCTACTTTTTGGCGCGGTGTGCGACTGCTACCGCTTCCTTCGCCCAGTTGTGCAACTTCTGTCGATTACCGAGTATCGCCTCGGGCACGGAAAAATATGGCATCTTTCCATGTTGTTTAGACTTTGATCGTCGGTAGCGTCCGCGAGTTGAGTCGTCGACCTTAAAAAATAGGCTCGTTTTCGAGACGATTCCGAACATCGCTCCATCATGAAAAATGCCAAATCCACCAAACATTTTACGGCTGGATATTCCTCCCAGAGCGTCGAGCTCAACCTTGACACGGTCCAAAAATGATTGGGATTCTACCGAAAGTTTTGACCCTTTTTCTCCCATTTGGACTGCTCCTGTGCGGGCTGCTGTCGATTGACGAAGGCCGTTAAACAATATATAATGAATTCATTATATAATGGAGGCATCATATAATGTCAACCCTTTTGGATACGACGTTTGCCGCGCTGGCCGATCCTACGCGACGGGAAATACTCATTCATCTCGCTGAGCAGGACGCATCCGTTGGTGAGTTGGCGGACAAATTTCCCATCTCGCAACCAGCCGTATCTCGCCATCTCAAGGTGTTGGAAGATGCGCATCTGGTCGAGAAACGCATTGATCGGCAGCGCAGAATATCCCATATTCGGGCCGAGCCATTGCGAGAAGCGCTTGAATGGATCAAGCGCTATGAACGTTTTTGGGAGGACAAGCTCGATCGAATGGACGAAGTAATTCGAAAGCGGATGGACGTTGATCCCGATGGGCGATAGAGGCCTCAAGCAAAGGAACGTAGGTATCCGGCGCGAGTTCGATGCGCCTCTTGCCGTTGTCTTTGAAACTTGGACCACGGCTAGACTCATCGAGCAGTGGTGGGGGCCACCTGGATTTCAGACGCGCGTAGGGGAACTAAATCTACGAGTCGGCGGAACCTTCCGTTTCGAGATGACGTCACCGACGGGCAGCAAAGGCGCCACGGCCGGGGTGTTTCGCGTAATCGACGAGCCGCATCGATTGGAATTCCTGATGACAGAGCATTGCAACTGCGATCTCGAACCGGGACAACGGCCTCAACTTGGGCCGTGTGTTGTAACGGTGACCTTTGCGGCCATTAACGAGAATCGAACAGAGTTGAATCTGATTCATGAACGTCTGCAGGATTCCATCACGGGCGAGCGGGTCACGGCGGGCTGGTCAGGTTCACTGTCGCGGCTATCCGAATTCTGGGCGTAGCCGAATTACCGGTGTAACGTCGGTGCAGTGATTCAGTACCAGACATTTGACTGGGCGTAGGGTCAGCTCAGGCATTTGGCGACCCGGTCAAGTGGTATTTCGTTAGATTGGCGCGAAGTAGATCGACTGCGGAGTCGACATCATCCACGATCGTGAAGAGGTCGAGGTCTTTTGGGCTGATTACGCCCCAACGTTTTAGGGCTTCGAAGTTGACGACTTCGTTCCAGTAGTCGGCGCCGTAAAGGATGATGGTGCGTTGCTTTTTTGCTTTGCCGGTTTGGATTAGGGTGAGTAGTTCGAAGGTTTCGTCGAGGGTTCCGAAGCCGCCGGGGAAGACGATAATTGCGCGGGATAGGTTTACGAACCAAAATTTCCGAATGAAGAAGTAGTGGAATTGAAAGGCGAGGTCGCGCGTTTGGTAGGGGTTGGGGGCTTGTTCGAATGGGAGGCTGATGTTGAGGCCGATGGACCAGCCGCCTGCGTTGTGTGCGCCGCGGTTTGCGGCTTCCATGATGCCGGGGCCGCCGCCGGAGGTGATGACGAATCGGCCGTTGTCGCCGAGGGATAGTGTCCAGCACGTTAGTTGTTCGGCCATG
>JAJDAB010000578.1 GCA_029262095.1 Candidatus Hydrogenedentota bacterium | reverse complement strand
GGGCCTGAAAATGAAGGTCTTGCAACTTCCCCCGAGCCTTCTCATCGAAGGCTGTTGGCGCCTGCCTCTCTTAAAGGACAGGCCCCCGTCATCCGCAATCACCCTTCCCCCGGGCGGATGCGGCGGCTATACCACAGATACGGTTTGCGTACCTGTGAGCGGCATCATACCAGTAGCAAAGCAGTATTCATAGATTAAAAATCAAGAAAAGCAGAAATCTAGCCGAAAAAGCGGTGTACGGCCTCTATCACACATTCGATCTCGGAGTTGCCGAGGGCTGGGTAGATTGGTAACGAGACGTTTCGGCGGTGCGCCCGATCGGCTTGGGGGCATTCTCCGCCGATGTAGTGGTGCGCGGGCCGGTAGACCGGTCGTTTCGCGTCGACGCCGGATCGCTGTAGATGGGTCTCAAGCGCATCGCGCCGGTCGAGCGCAACGACGTAGCGAAAGAAAACATGGTCGTCCTGGTTAGGAAGCTCAAAGGGCAATCCTTCAAATGCTTCGTGATACTGCGCCGCGATCGATTGGCGTTGCACCAGGAATTCCGGGAGTGTTTCCAATTGCGCGCGACCAATCGCCGCTTGAATATCCGTCATCTTGAATGCGTGCCGGGGCCGGTATTCATCACGGTTATCGTAGTCGCGCAAGTCGCGCGCCTCATCCGCGAACGCTTCGTCGTCGGTAAAGAGCATGCCGCCTTCGCCGGTTGTCATTAACTTCGTCGCGTAGAAAGAGGTGATGGACACGACGCCGCCACACCCTGTTCTCCCGCCAAACGATTGCGCGATGTCTTCGATGACGCGTGGGTGGGCGGGTAGTGCTGCCGTCTTACCGAATAAATGTACCGTGATCGCGGCGTCACAATCCGATGGTATGCATTCGGCATCGACGTTGAAGTCCTGGGCGGTATCGCATAACAATGGTTCCGCGCCGCGTTGATGTGTTGCGGTGATCAATGCTGCGCAAGCGTATGATGGCTGGGCGACGCGTGCGCCGGGGCCGACGTCCAATACTTGTAGTGCGAGCTGCAATGCGGCGGTCCCACTATTGACCGCGATTCCATAGCGGCGTCCGATGAATGCCGCGCATTCGTTCTCGAACGCTTCGACTTCGACGCCTTGCGAGACCAGGCCGGATTCTATTACGCGTGCCGCGGCCGCGCTTTCCTCTGGCCCCAGCGTCGTTGCGCTATGTGAAATTCGTGTGGGTTGTCGGGATACGAAGGCAGGCATGAATTCAGGGATTGAGCTCATGGATTGCGCCTTTCTCCGGATGGAACGGCAAGGCCCGTAAGCAAAATGGATTTTGGTTTTCTTAATACGCGGATTCGTTTATGTGACATGTTTCATTGCCCCCAATAGGATGTCTCGTGCGTTTGGACCACCGTTCATTAATAGATCTACGATCGCTAGGTCTGGAACGAATTCTCCATGCAACTGTGGGTAGACCGGGGCCGTCCATTCTTGTAAGACCAACTCGATCTCTGAACGACTCAACGTTTCGGCGTCGAGGTAAGCATCCAAGGCGTACGCCCCACTGTAATACGCTGAACCGCCCACTTCCTTCACGAGATTGACCAATCGTTCGGTTGCTTCGCCGGATATATTCATCTCCGACGAGTAGTGAATCGGCGTACGAATCGCTAATGCGTCGAGGTAGTACTCAAACATGTGCCGGTTCAACTCGTGTAGCGTGGCCCACTCGCGTGTGTACGTTGCCTCGAAAAAAGGCAAATGCTTATCCGCAAACTGCGCGTGGGCGTAACATTGTTGAATCGTTGCCCAATGTTTGCGCCGCCAATTTGCACGGTCATCAATCGTCACGCGGTTAATCCGTTCGCCCAGCGCTGCATGGACGGGTACGGTTAATAGCGTCGCACCGTTTGGCCCTTTGACCTTGTTCCGGTTTTGCCAACCATTCTTCGAGTATTGAATGTCGTCTAACACGATGAATGCATCGCACCGAGCGATCTTCTCGAAGTACCGCAACCACGGCAGATAATGCGATTGATGCGCGCCTACGATAGCGGTTGTGGTCGTACCCACGGAATGATTCCCCGTTGTCCCGCTGGAATTCCCCCCGGCAATAGCGGCAGTCACTATTGCGATTGAGCCATTATGACGATTCAGTTGCCGGAATCAAGCCCTTACTTTCTATTTGCGGAGAAAGAAAGTAAGAAAAGAAAAACGAGCTTCTGGCGTCTCTCATTTTCGTCCCCGTCGTACTTGCTTCAGCGGGAACTCACGATCGGGCGGAGAATCCGGTCTATCGCCAACTGAATCATAGCGACCGCGCTCGCAATCGCCCATCACGTATTCATCAAATACCGGTCCAGCCAATCCAATACGATGGCCCGCATTTCCGGTAGTTCTTCGTGTTTGCAGTCGAACAATTCGATACGACAGTCGCCGCGCTCACCGTATTTTTCATACAGCGGCATGAGGTGATCGCGAATCCGCTCGACGCCCTTGGGTGGCGTGAGGCCGTCCTCGTGCCCGTTTAGGCTGAGGTGTGGACGGGGTACGATGAGTTCGTTTATGTCGTGCGTTTGAAAATGCTTTAGCAGCGACGGCACGTAGTAGTAGATGCCGTGGCGGCGAAGTCCTTCGGCTTTGATGAGCGCTTCGTAATCGGTTAGGCAACACAGGTCGATACAGCACTTCACGCGTTCGTCGAGCGCGGCCAGCCACCACGACTTGGTCGATCCCATGGAGATACCGAAGGTGCCGATTCGGTTTGCGTCGACTTCCGGGCGTGATACTAAGTAATTCAGCGCCTGCCATTCGTCGAACATCATCATGCCGTAGAGCACTTGGCCGTTCCACAGCATCTCTTTGAACGTGTCGCTTTCGCCTTGTCCGCCGTTGTCGGGATACGGCATGCGTTCGCCGAAACACCAACTATCGATCGCGAGTGCGACGATGCCCTTCTTCGCATACACAGGCGCGTAGGGTTCCATTACGCGCGTACCGTTGAGCAGTTCCGTCTTGCCCGCTGCGTAATCGCCGCCGTGCCAGTGAATGTACATCATGCCGGGAGCAGGTTCGCTGATCTGGTCAGGAATGAGCAGGAGCGCGGGCACGGGTTCGATGCCATTTAAGTCGAGCTCGAGGTGCTCGAGCGTATAGCCTTCACGTTGCTCTTTGCGCAACAGTTTTGCGGTCGGCTCGCGCCGCTCCGGTAAGTCGCCGAGCAGTCCCCACAAATCTTCGCGGCGTTGCTCTTGATAAGTTTTGAATGCAGTTGGCGTCATGTCTAGCTCCGCGCGTTGCGCGAGTGCTGCGCCCCCAATTGCGCACGCGGAGAGACCAATGAACTCACGCCTTGACCATTGCAGCATCGTATTACGATCACACCTTGTCAAAGTTCGGAATGGTCATCCGTTCGCCGCCTCGCAGTGACGATTCATGCGCGACAATCCCCGGTACGCACAGCGCGAGCGCTTCGTAGATATCGATAGTCGGTTCGCGATCTTCGACGAGTGCAGTGATGAATTCGTTCGTGATGAATGAGTGCGAGGCACCGTGGCCGCTGTCGTAGCGCATCGTCTCCGGGACGCGATGCCAGTAGTCCGGTTTTGTGTTGTTGTTTCGGCCTTCTTCGCGCATGGAAAATGGTTGGCCGCCGGGGCCGTCCATGTATAGCGCTGCTTTCGTGCCGTACCATTGTGCGCGTTCGCCGTGCGCGTGAATATTCCACGCGACATTGCAACGGAATGGGTTGCCGCGATCCGTCTCGAACATCGCCATGCCGTTCAAGAACGGGTTGTCGTATTGGTTATCTTTCAACGATGATTCGTCGGGGTCGCCTTGGCCGATGCAGGATACATGCGATAGGCGTTCGCCAGTGACGCCGACGAGGAATGCCGTGCTGTGCGTGGGATAGAGCATCGGCGGATATCCGTATCGCCACGTGCGCTCGCCGTTGAGATATGACAACGAGTCGCCGTCGCGTCCAATTTTCGGGTGGTAGTATTCCGCTTCACAATAGAGCAAGTCGCCAAATCGGCCCGCCGCATGCGCTTCGCGTGCGAGTTGCGTTTCCCAACGATACCAGCTCGTTTCGGCCGTCATGTATTTCATACCGGTACGCTCTTTCACCCTCTTCATCGCCGCGGCCTCTTCCAAGGTCAGGCATGCTGGACACGCGCTGATTACGTGCTTGCCGTGGTCCATGCACAATTCGACATGCCGCGCATGGTCCGGTGCTCCAGTAAACACCGCCACCGCATCTATGTCCGGGTCGAGGACGAGTTTTTCCAGCGACTCATACGCGTTGTTGCATGAGTACTTTCCCACGAGTTGTTCGCGTCGTTCGGGGATGAGGTCGCTCACAGCGTGCACCACGCAGTTCGGATGCTCGTGCCAATGCCACGACAAACCGAACCGTCCTCCGACTATGCCGATACGAATTTTCTTGTCGGAGGTCTGTTGCCATGGGGCTTCGGACGCTGCAGCGGTAGCAGCGAGCGCGAGCAATGATGCGTTTGTGGAAATAAACTGTCTGCGATTCATCAGGTGTTGATTCATGCCAAAAATTCTTTCTTTTAGTTGCGTTAGAAAAACCGCCCCGGCCATTGCGTAGATGTGGATGTCCTCTCATCCTTAATCAGTTCGTATTGTGCCTGAAATAGGGGGAGAACAGCGCGGAAGTTTCGAACGAGATCGCCGACGCAACCAACGGGCTTCGGAAAACGTACGCCGTATACGCCCCATCGTCTGGAATCGGGCGGCGAAATCTGCTCGAATTCGGAGCCTTCGACATCCCAGACAATTCCAGCGCGGGAGTCATCTGGCGCGACAATGAAGCCGTCGCCATCGTCTTGAGCCGTATCGCACTCGTAGTCGGAGATCGCACCGTAAAACCAGCCATCGGTTTCCGATTCCTGAACGACCGGAAAACCATGATACACCGGCGCGTCTTCAGGCCATGCAAGGAATGCGGGTAACTCTGGCGCTGCCGATTGGGCGTTGCGGTCGATGCGAAACGGTTCGCCTCGATAGGGTTCAGATATAGGGCAAATCATTGTTCTTTGTTCAGGAGTAGTACGCATTGCGGTCCAGAACAGCCACGCGCCGCGCGCTGTAAGTGAGGCGCCGGCAAAAAAGAAAACAACCAACGGGGCGACGTCAATCTCGGCACCGTTGGTCCACAAATTGACGGTAGCGGCCACAATCGCGAGACAGATCATGGACAGCACGAGGTAGAAGAAGCTTGTTAGCATGGTTGCGGTTACGACTACTGTGCGCCAGTTTTTCATCGTGAACGGTCCTAGCCGCCGTCGTGAGCTTCGTTACTATTCCTGTAACAGAACATCGAGTTGGTCGAGCGAAGTGTTCCAACCTTGGGTGTGTGCTTCGAGCGATTCTGCATCCGGAAACGGACCTTGTGACACGTGCACTTCCGTCCCGTTCCCTTCGACGTCGTACAAGTCGACTTCGACTAACGTACCGCCGCCTTCCGCATTGGTCCATACGAGGCGCTCATTTTGTACGACGTCTTGATATTCGCCGTGGGTGTGATACTCCGATCCGTCCTGGGAGTTCTTCATGTTGAATTCGAATCGTCCAGCCGGCTTCGCATCCAATGTCAGGCTTGTGATTTCCCAGGGGCCGCCGCCCCACCAATGCTTGGCAATGTCCGGCGTGGTCAGTGCTTCAAACACTTTCGCGCGTTTCGCTCCGATCCGCCGCTTTAGTTTGACCGTGGTGTCTCCATCGCTCATAACGTGCGCCTCCGTGAGTACTACGCCGCGTTGCAATGAAACCAATATACGCTAACATCCCGGCAACTAGGCAGAAATTCTGCTAGAGCGCTGGATTGCCGACTGGCTAATCGGATTTTGTTGCTTTGTACCTTAGGCGAAGTATTGCATTGCCGGTTTCTTCATGAATGGATTCCGTCAACAATACGAATCCGTACCGGTCGTAGAAGGCCCGACCTACCGGGTTGGCTTTAAAGACTTCAAGCTCAACATCGCCGCGCAATTCGACTGCCTTATCCATTAACGCCCTGCCTGCGCCCGTGCCGTGGAACGCAGCGTCAACAAATATCGCTCCGACCTCGTTCCCAATGAGCGCGATGAAGCCAACGACATCTCCATCCTGCTCCAGCACCCATGTTTCGGCATTGGGTAGATAGACATTGGGAATGTTGTAGCGTTCTTGATCCAGGAACGCTTCCGTTAGGAACGGATGCGCGACTTTGGATGCGCTTTCCCAGGACGACAACACACTTGGAAGATCTGCTGATTCATACTCGCGTACAGTTCGTTGCAATGTACATTCCTTGCATTCGCGACCTAGTTTGGCCAATAAACGTATTCGTCATCCGCAGCGGGCGTGTCCTTCAAGGTCTTGTCCACGCGAATCGCGGACTCTATGAGGGCTGGCCATAAGGGTTCTCTCTGTTCCGCATTATGCGCATCCAACATCTTGAGCATCTCTCTGCGACCCGATCGGGATGATCGACGGCCACATCGCGCTGCTCGGTCGGGTCGTCCGCGAGGTTGAAGAGCCATACTTTTTCGGGACGGGCCGCGCGTTGCAATTTCCAGCGGAGATCGTCCGCTCCCATCGATTGTTCTCCTCGCCCTAGTCTGAATCGTGAAAAACCGATTGTAACAGCGGGTGGACGGATGGTCTATCGGCTGCGGCTTGCAACCCCGTGCGTATTGGCCTATCGTCGGAATTGAACCGGAACAACGTTCATCGTGCAGCACACGAACATCCCCCTTGACAGGACATTCCAAAAAGGTTCATGCACGCAATTGAATTCCATTTCGCGTCAGCTTGCTCCCATTCGTCTTTCCCGCGAAGGCGGGAATCCAGAGGTATCGCAGTCGATCTCGTCCTCCTACTGGGTACCCGCCTTCGCGGGCATGACGATGGAGAGGTTGCTCACAACATGGCCTTATGTTCTTGGAAGGATCCTCGAAGGGAGATTGAGAGGGATGTAACGCGGTATGTTCGATTTCGAGCATCGTAATAATCGTGACGACAAACACCACAAATAGTCCCTATGACCAGGAGAAGAACGAATGAAAATGCGGTTCTGTATTCTTGCGATGACTGCCCTATCGCTATCACCACTCACGTTGGCAGAAGATTTCCCTTATGACCAAATGCACCTCATCGCGACAGACCCTGATGCGGCGGTGGCGTGGTATGCGGAACACATGGACGGCGAATTAGGGGACGCGAAAGGGCGGCTTAGCTTTGGGTCGACGGTCGTCATTTTCTTTAAGCGCGATCCAGGATTCGCGGGCAGCGAGGGGAGCTCGGTCGATCATATTGGATTTTCGTTTCCCGATCTTGACGCGAAAATGAAATCATTTGAAGCAGCTGGCATCAAAATTCTGGCTAAACCTATCGAGGTTCCGGGCAAATTCAAGTTCGCGTTTATAGAAGATCCTTGGGGTACCAAAATCGAAGTAATGGAAGACACCGAAACGCTCGGCTTCCACCACATCCATCTCAAAGGCCCGGAGCCGGTGAAAATACTGGACTGGTATGAAAACGCCTTCGGGGGCGAACGCACCAAATACAAAGGCATGCTCGACGCACTCAACTACGGCGGGGTATGGCTGCTCGCCCAAGGCGCGAAGGAAGCACAAGCCCCGACCAAAGATCGCGCCATCGATCACCTGGGCTGGGGCGTCAATGACATGGATACCGACGCGAAAGCACTCAAGGAAAAAGGCGTGAAATTCACGATGGAACCGCGCCCGTTCAACCCGGAAATCGCGATAGCAATCGCGTTCGTGGAAGGCCCCGGTGGCGTGCGCATCGAACTCGTGCAGCGCCCCTAGGCGTATTTAGCCACAGAGCACACAGAGAGCCGGAGCGATTTCGCGGCATTCATGCAGAATAGGAATCTACTAAGGTACGTGAAACCGACTATGGAATCTTGGAAGATCCCTCGGCTTTACTCGGGATGACGTTTAAACCGTCAGTGGCGGGTATTGCCGATGGTGATCCGTCGCTTCCTGAAAAGCGTGTGCGAACGCGAGTAGCCGTCCTTCATCGAACAGGTTTGCCATGAACGTCATGCTCGTCGGCATGCCTTTTTCCGTGAATCCGTTTGGCAGCACGACGCATGGATGACCGGTCAAATTGGTGATCAATAGATTCGACCCGCCGAATGGTGGCGCGATATACAGATCAACCTGATCGAATATTGGGCGCATGGCTTCCATCAATAAGGTGCGTGCACGATTTGCCTGAATGTATTCAATGGCGGGAATGAATCGCGCGGTGCGATACGTGTTGGGCCAAGCACCGGCATCCTGCCGCTTGAGCTTGTCATCTTCTTCACTCCGGCTGAACGCATCGAACGCTGCCCCTGCCTCGGCGTTTAGAATAATGCGTAGCGCGTTTGTAGGGAACTCGGGCAGTGATATCGGCACAGGATCAACACCGATTGAACGTAACGTTTCTAGTGTCGCGGCCCCGTTTCCGTTTTCCAGTGCGCGTTCAGTGAAAGCATCTTCTATGTACCCGACGCGCAGCGCACCAATGTCCATTTTCGAGTCGTAGTTGAATGCTGCGCTCGGCACGGTTGCGTCGTGGTCATCGGGTCCAGCAATCGCTTGCAATACCGCCGCGCAATCTTCCGCAGTCCGGCATATCGGCCCAATCTTATCCATCGACCAACTCAGGGCCATAGCACCATGGCGGCTTACGCGGCCAAACGTCGGACGCAATCCCGTCACGCCGCAGGTCGTACACGGCGACACGATCGAACCCAACGTTTCGCTGCCGATGGAGAAACCGACGAGACCTGCGGCAGTCGCAGATGCGGGGCCTGCTGAAGAACCACTCGAGCCGCGTTCAGGATTCCAGGGATTGCGGGTCCGCTCGTCGTACCATACGTCGCCCATCGCTAAGGCGCCAAGCGCTAGCTTTGCGATGAGCACCGCGCCCGCAGCATCGAGCCGTTCGACGACGGTCCCGTCGACATCAATAATTTGATCTTTGAATGGCGCCGCGCCCCACGTCGTGGGATAATCACGGACCGCCAGTAAGTCTTTCGCGCCCCAGGGAATCCCGTGCAAGGGCCCGCGATTTTTCCCCGAGGCCAATTCTTCATCTGCGCGCGTGGCCTGGCGCATTGCCAGGTCATCTGTATAGGTAACGACGCAATGGAGTTGTTCGTCGAATCGGCGTAGCCGGGCAAGATACATCTTCGTTAGCTCGACCGATGTGACTTTGCGCGCGCGCAATAAGGCGCTCAGATGGGTCACGGGCCAGAACGCGAGGTCTTCCAAATCGGCGGGGCGCTCCAAGTCAGGCGGTTTACTCAGCGCAAACGTGTGTTGCGTCGTATCGACCGTCTCGCCGGGGAGGAGCGGACTAAACTGAATGGCTGGCGGCGTTGCGTTCGTGATGGGAATCGTTCGCAGCTCCGCAAATGTCTTCTTTAGTCCGTTGACGCCTCGCGCCATCATCTCGCGTTCATCGTCCGTGAACTCGAGCCCCGCGAGTTTTTCTGCTTCCTTGATCGCCGCTATGGTTACCGCGCCTTTGTCTGCGGATTGCGCCCACAACACGCCGGGCAACAAGGTCGACGACAGGCCCAACCCAGAGAAGTAGGCGAGAAACGTGCGGCGGTCGAACGGCGTAACGGGTTTACCTGATGCAGAAGATTTATTCATGAGATCGAATCCTACGAAGAACTGAAACGGACAGGATAACAGGATGAACTGGATTGCTGCTGGCCAAGTGGAAAAAGTCTACGCAAAGAAGCGCACATGTACATCTGTGTCTATCTATACGCATCCGTGGCGAAAGATTTTAATGCGAACCCATGTGCGCCGCTTTGATCGATTCCAGCCGTGGGATGGTGTAGGTGCCCATGAGCATCTGATCGAGGATGCTGATGTCGGTGCAGTATTCCTTCGCGTGATCGAGGTCGATTAATCCTTCGTTGTACAACTCGAGTATGTATTCCTCGAAAATTCTTGAGTGCGATGCTGTCTGCTGCATCCCGATTCGGATGGCATCGGTATCGCCCGCGAGGATCGCCATGTTGATTGCATTAATGTCGTTGAACATGAATTCGAGCGCGGGCACGCGACCGCCCTTTTTCTTGGGTATGAGCCGCTGACAGATGACGCAGCGTAATGAGTCGCGCAATTGCAGTTTCACAAGGTCGCGTTCCACCGGATCAAAGAAGCTTACGATGCGGTTGACCACTTCGGCCGCGGTATTTGCATGCAATGTACTGACAACCAAGTGTCCGGTCGCCGCCGCGCTGATGGCCGATCGGATCGTGTCCGCATCCCGCATCTCACCAATCACGATTACGTCGGGGTCGTGCCGTAACGCTCCACGGACC
>JAJDAB010000577.1 GCA_029262095.1 Candidatus Hydrogenedentota bacterium | reverse complement strand
GATCTTATCTTCCTTCATCGTCTTAAATTCAGGCGTGGCCTTGATAAGCTTTTCGAAGTCGACTTTGCCGGCTTTTGAAAAGTTTTCCCCACTGCCCCAAAAGATCTTCTTCTTCTCAAGCTGATCTTTGGGAATGGTCGCAGGGTCCGCATGGACGAAAGAGGCTAACAGCCCCATCGCCAGCATCGCCGCGATCCCCTTAATGATCTTCATTGGTCTCTTCCTTCCACTCATGGGCCCGCCGACCCATCCACGCATCGTATCGCACGCCCAATACCGCGATCCAGCGGTGATTTCACCGAGCGTTTTTTGCCGTTAAACTGTGTATTCTGTCGCATGGCGGCCTCTTTGTCAATTAATTACTTAAGCCTGTTAAGGCTTCTTCGAACGCTGGCCACCGCACTTCATAACCCCCAACACTTATAATACCCGAAATTTTGAAAAAGTTGCCCAGCGATTTTTCGCTTGGTCGCCCCCAGAATGATCTCTTCTACATATACCATGGGCGGCTTTATCCATCACCGACAAGAGCGATCCAAAAGAATTGTCAACAATTCACTACGTCGTGGCGTTATCTCTTTGACTGTGGGGGGAGTGTCCACTAGAATCGGGGTGTCCGCCTCTTCCAACTGCTTGCGAGTGAGAAGCTTATGTACATTCGTATCTTGATCGGCACCTTGATTGCCGCGAATTCCCTTGTTGCGGGTGCGACTGATTCGCCGCGACAATCCCCTGATCCGTTGGGTGATACGGTATACATTACCGACATCGGGGCCACGGAAGTTCGGCAGATCCTCGCCCTCCGTGTCCGGACTGCCCCTCAGATTGATTTGCCCGCAGAAATCGACTTCGTCTGCACCGTCGTTTCAACGGGCGAATACGATGGAATCGAACTGACATTGTCTATTCAGCCGTCGGGCGCTCCGATCATGTATGAGGGCGGATTAAGGGTGGACCTCAAGCCAGGTGAGACGGAGGTCATCCTGCAATGGCTGGCACCAGCCGAGCTTGCAAATGGCAAATATGACGTCCGGGTAACCGCCCAACGGCCCAACGGTACGCACATGGCGTCAACCCGCCTTCGACTTCTCAAACTTTCTCATGCCCTCGTTTCGGATTTGGTCACGCGCACTGTTAAAAAGGTGGGCGATCTGGATAGGCACGTCTCAGCCCTTAGTAAGGAGATGTCATCCACGGTCGCGCTACAGCAAATGGCGGTGACACAGGAAACCGTACGCGTGGCCGAAGAAGCATGGCAGGCTGGCGATTTTCCTACAGCGTACAAACGGGCGCAAGAAGCAATCGATGCTACCGAGACGGTGCGCGCGGGGCTTACGTTCGCATCGCTAGCCCCAGAGCGGCTCGCCACGAGTCCTGGGATAAAACCCCGTAAAGTTGCAATTCGAAACGGTGTTCTGGAGTCAGGGTCGGCTCCCGTGTTTCTGTATGGCGTTCGACTATCCTTGCCCCAGGTCAAACACATCGCAGCTATTCAGCGCTTTGGATTGAATACGGTCGTGCTAAATCTGTCGCCGGCAGATGTGCTGCCGAGCGCCGATACGACAACCGATCTCGAAACGACGCTCGCACCGTTCTTGGAAGAATGCGAGAGCCTGAGGATAGCCGTCGCGCTGCAGTTGCAACCGCAAAAGATGGCGGGCTGGGCGTTGGACACCTGGCCGGACATGGCGCGTTCGCAGTTCGCTCCATTTTTCTATGATGTCACGCATCCGCGGGCATTGGATGTACTAGAAAAGTTTTACCGCGCGATCGGTTCGTACGTGGACAATGAGCGCCGCATCTTTGCGGTGTCGGTGGCCGACGTGCCCCGATTTCGGATCGGTGACGAAGCGATGCGTCAGGGTTTCGCAGCGCGTCTGCATCAGTTCTACGATTCGGATGTGGCGATGAATCTGGCCTGGCAGACCCGATTGCGAAGTATCGACGACATTCCGATTCGATGGGATTGGGACAAGCGGGCGTATCAAGCGCACTTGCAGCAGTATCACCGCGACCAGGTCACCGGCTTTTTCTCGTGGATTACGAACGCGTTTGGGCCGAACCCGCGCCAGATTCCGCTCGCGTTAACGGCGCCTGGTTCTACATTCACCATCGGCAGCGCGAAAGACGGCATCGACCTGGAACTGTTGAATCGGACGTTTGAGGGCAGTGGAACTACGTCAGCGCCTGATGGGCCGCCGAGTGGCTATGCGATGCCATTTCCGGATGCACACATGCAATCAAGCGTACTGCATTCGCTGAATCCCACGAAACCTGTACTTCAGTTTGACGCGACTATCGAACGTGGCGCTGCCGAGACAGTCGGTCATTTCAATTTCCCGTATCGGGAGCGCGCACGCATCTGGCAATCGGCGATGGCCGGTGTTGGCATGAGCGTCACACCGATCGCCAAATTGTTTGATATCACGGAAGACGAGGTGGTGCCACACGATACCCGCGATCTTGCCGGTCTTGTTTCGGGTGGCCAAACGTTGAACCGGCTTTCGAGTATTGTCCAACAATTTCAAAAGCAACCCGCGCCGGTCGCCATACTCTGGAGCGACGCAAGCCGAATTCTCGATAGCGGCTCGCCGTATCTGCCTTCGCTTCGGCGGGCGTACGAAGGCGCAGCATGTTTCGGGTTGCCGTTACGCTTTATTTCCGAACGCCAACTAGCAGCCGGAGAATTAAGCAGCGTGACCATCTTGGTCTTGCCCGAAGTCTTGGCACTAGCGGACGATGCGTTCGACGCGCTCGACCGATGGGTCGAAGAGGGTGGGCGATTGGTGTCGACCGGCACGTCAATCCCCTACAACGAATACGGTGGATCGCGGCCATTGCGGCTACGTGCGTCGCCGTTGACCAAGCTCGTACGAGGAGCGGAAAATGCAGGCAACTACTTGCTCGCATTAGATGCGGCCTTCGAGGCGTCCAGTTTGGAAGAATTTCCCCGTGCGATTGATGAACGTGAATATCCAATTCTCGGTGTGTTCAGTCGTTATCTCGAAAATGACGAAGGACGCTATTTGTACCTGTTGAATCTAAATTCCGAGGCCAAAAACATTCACTTGCCGGTCGGACGTATCGAAGGGCGAGACCTCATTGAAGGACGTCCCGTGCAGTTTCCTCTAGAACTCGAGCCGTTGGACCCGATGCTAATCGCACTCACGTCGCCTGAATCTACGAATGTGGAAGCGACTACTGATGGCGCAGTATCGAGTGACCCACCTACGGCGACGATTGAACCAGTGAATCGGGACGACTAATCTCTCTTTCCGAAGGCGCTCGCCGTGACGACCATGAAACGATTTCAGCATCGTAAATCATTGCTCGTTGTCCTCGTTTTTGCGCTGATTGTCGTTTCTACTTTTCTCACCTATGTGTTGACACAAAGATCCGTGGACCGTATCGCAGACATTGCCGACCGTAAGGAAGAAGAAAAACGTGCTCGTGAGAAAGAAGAACATGTACAAAAGATTTACGACCTACTCAATGATCCAAAATCAGGGGTCGCGCCTGAAAACCTAAGCGCCGTATCCATTGGCATGGTGGCCGAAGAGGTCAAGAAAGTATTGGAATATCCGTATAGCCTAGGCATAGAACTATCTCCGTATGGCCATCGATCCAACGATCACCTGTGGACGGTACATGATATTCCGGTCAAGAGTGTGGGGCATGTTCAGTTGGTATTCATCGATCACCAACTCGTTGGTCTTGGAAGCATGGACCCCAACATCGGTCGGATGTGCGGTGGCACTTGTTTGACCGCCATGCTTCAGGACGAGCGCGATTGGTTGGAAGGTTTGCCGTTTCAAATCGAGGGCGAATGCCCGGTCTGTAAATCCAGTGACGTTTTGCCGTTCGGGGTCCGTTTGGATTCGCTACAAAAGAGTCTCTATCGA
>JAJDAB010000576.1 GCA_029262095.1 Candidatus Hydrogenedentota bacterium | reverse complement strand
GTCGATGGAATAGGGAACGGGCGAACAATCGTCGACCAGCAGCGCAGTGTAGGTTCGTCCGCTATCGACCAACGCAGCATCGAGCTCGCGTAAAAGTCGACTTGCCTGATCCCAATCCGAGAAAACGGGCATAAGAATCGCGACTCGTTTTGCCGATTCAGCTGATCCCATGCCCCAGTTCCCCCGTAGTCCGTGCAATGCGAGATATGCAGCGCGGCGCATCCGTTTTGTACGCTACTGGTGGAGACGCGGTCAACTCTTGAAGTGCGGCGGCGCGGCCATCGCTTGCCCCAATCCCCGCCCATTCCGTATCATTCCGTGTTACTCCGTTCACACATTCTCACTGAGAAAGGCGCGCCCAACATGCTCCAGTCAGCCGAAACCATCCTCGACCTTTACGAACTCGACGCCGAATGGTCGGAGGAACAGCGCGCCATCGTCGAGCAGGTTCGACGTTACGTCAATAATGAAGTACTACCTTGCATCGGGGAACATCACAATAACGAGACATTTCCCGCGGAAATCATTCCGACGCTGAAGCAGCTCGGCCTTTTGGAAGCGGTCGCATCGGGCGATATGGATCCGATCACGTATGGCCTCGTGATGCGCGAATTAGAACGTGGCAGCTCGGCGTTGCGCAGTATTTTGAGTGTGCAGGGTTCATTGGTGATGGGCGCCGTTTCGATGTTCGGTTCGGATGAACACAAGAAAACGTGGCTACCGGAACTGGGCACAATGGATAAATGGGGTTGCTTCGGGCTAACCGAACCCGATTTCGGCAGTAACCCGTCGGGAATGTTGACGCGTGCGGAACGTGTGAGCGGCGGCTATAAAATTTCCGGTGCGAAGAGCTGGATCACCAACGCGACGAAAGCGGACATGGCGGTCGTATGGGCGAAACTCGATGGTAAGATTCGGGCATTCGTGGTGGAAACCGATCGCAAAGGTTTCGAGACGCGCGATATTAAAGGGAAATGGAGTTTCCGATCCAGTAGCACTGGTCAGCTCTTGATGGACAACGTCGAAGTGCCGGAATCCGCACTGATGGAGAAGAGCACATCCATTGGTAGCGCATTAAAGTGCTTGAACCAGGCGCGGTATAGCATTGTTTGGGGTGTTGTCGGTGCGGCGCGCGGCTGCCTCGAGGAAACGGTGATGTACCTAAAAGAGCGCGTGCAATTCGACGGCAAACCGTTGGCGAGTCACCAACTCATCCAGAACAAGTTCGCGTGGATGGCGGCGGAAATTACGGGGATGGAACTCATCGCGAAACGTTTAGGCGAATTGAAGGCGCAAGACCAGGTGAAGCCGGTCCATGTATCGCTCGCGAAAATGAACAACTGCCGCAAGGCGATCGAAGTCGCGCGCACATGCCGCGAATTGCTTGGCGCGAACGGAATCCATAGTGAGTATCACGTAGGCCGACGCATGGTCGACCTCGAAACAGTCCTCACCTACGAAGGCACCGAACACATTCACTCACTCATCGTGGGGCAACATCTGACTGGGATCGCAGCGTATAGCTAATTTGCCACAACGCCAAGAATCTCGTAGCGGGCGTTCTTTGGCGGGAGGCTAGGTATATCCCTCGGCTTCGCTCGGCATGACGGTTTTTGGTGTTCTTTGCGTCTTGGCGGTTTTTCTTCCACCGTCGACGATGATGTCTTTCCCCGCGCTCTTCATTATGTTGCTACGACTCAAGCGCGACTTCGTGGACGTCGATCCACACGAGCTTCGGAAATGGCATTACCGTTCCTCCCCCAGTCCTTGGTAGGACTACGCGGCGGGTTGGAAATACGGCGCCTCCGAATTCGCGATGATCGTCGCAGTAGTGCGCGGCCACGGCGTACGGCCCGATTACATCAGGACAATAGTCGTGACGGCGCAGATAGCTTCGGTCGTCGAAGTGAAACGACTGCTTCGAATTGTGTGTTGGGACGCTGTTCGGAAATTCAGCGTCAAGCGTCCGGCGCGACTCGCCGTGATCGACCCAAGGATCGCCTTCGGTAACCGCTAGCGCGTCGTTGCAGAATAGAAATGGAGTCGTAAGATAATTCCAAACGGCGTAGCCTGCGAAATACACGGCATTCAGATTATCCCAGTGCAGTTGTTTGGCAAGGCCCGCGAAATGGTCGCGAGCGTTTTCTCGTTTTGCGATGACTGCTCCGGAAGCATCCGAAATCGTAACGAGATCGCCATCGAAGACGCCGTGCATTCCCGGTCTAGGAAAGTCTCGGAGCTCCACATACGGCCTGTGGAGGTCAGCAAGAACCTCGGTTCGCCGAAATACGCCTCGAGTGGTCCGCATGAGGAACAACGCGCCACCCGTTGACATGACGGCCCGCACGCGTTTCGCTTCATTCCAGAGCGCAAACCCACCATGGGCTTGCATGACTTCATGCAAGAGTGCCGGTGATGATTCGTTGAGTGTTGACACGCGCCCTCCTCGATTCTCGTGAATCGTTACACAGGCAATCCGACAGGGCGCACATTTTCACCTTTCATCTCCTTGCGCGCGTCCCCAATGTCTGCCCGAATGACATCGGCGTAGCCACGGAGTCGTTCGACTACATCTTTGTGGTGTTGTTTCACGTCTTTTTGTTCGCCTATATCGAGATCGAGGTTGAACAGCCTTTCCGGCACGGGGATGTCCCGAATATCTTTGTGGCGATTGCGGTAGATGTCCTCATGCAAGAGGGTTGTTTCAAAGCGGAGCTTCCAGGGTC
>JAJDAB010000575.1 GCA_029262095.1 Candidatus Hydrogenedentota bacterium | reverse complement strand
GTCGCCGTGACGAAGGCCGACGGACTCAACCGCTACGTGCTGATCGCCTTCGACCGCTGCGGCCGAACCTGGGGCAACGCCGATTGCCCATGCATGCACGCCGACCCCGTCCTCCCGGACGCTGCACCGGGCGAACGCGTCGAAGTCCGAGGGGCGGATATGGTTTTACGAAGGCGATGATGTGGAAGACCAAATTGCGAACGCGGAGAATACATTCAGCAATGTCGCTCCTTAAATGATTTGGATTGTGCGGATCCTGATTGAACGTTCTCGTCGCCACATCCCCCTAACCCCCTACAAAGGGGGAACTTACTAGAAGCTATCAGGCGTGGCACAGAACATATTGGGTTCGTATTGGTGTTTGACTTCCGTTTCCCCCTTTGAAGGGGGTTAGGGGGATGTTCGCGACCAAGGTTTACTCGCTCACCATCTTAGCTTTCGCAATGGTACCCGCAATCGAGATCGGCGCGCCGCCCTGGCGTTTGCTCTCATCCGCCGCTTCCATAAACGCGAACATCTCAATTGTATCCCGGGGATCGATCGGCGGCTTCTTCGTTTTGAAGAACGAGATGATCTCCCGAACAAGATTCGCGTAGTCGCCGCCGCCACTCTGGTGCGCGACTGTCTTTGTACCGAACACGATCACTTGATGCGGTGCTTTCTGATTGCGCAACCCACGCAACGTGCCAACGCGCCCGCCACTCCAGATGCCGGTGACTACATCCGTGTTCTCGGTGTGCGTGCGAACAACGGACTCGCACCCCGAGCCCATCACGGTGAAAAGCGCCTCCGTCGCATGGACGCCATACCAGAAGAGGTCCGGGTGCGTAGGCTCCAAGTCGGCCGGGCCATACGAGATGGCGCCGCGAACTTCGCCCACGTCGATCTTCATCAGATCCAGCATCGAATCGTAATAGCGGTACGATGAAGAAGAAAAGCACGGCACGCCGTGCCTTTCCGCCAGTTCAAAAATAGCAATCACGTCTGCCAGCGACCCCGCCATCGGTTTATCGATAAACACCGGCAAGCCCGCAGCGATGACCGGTTTCACCTGCTCGAGATGCGGACGTCCATCGACGCTTTCCAACAATACAGCATCGACGCGTTCGCACAACGCTTCGATTGTATCAACGATTTCGACGCCGTAATCCGTCTTCAGTTGATTCGTGAATTTATCCAGGCGCTCGTAGCTGGACGCGATATCGTCGCTGCCCCCGCGATATGCCGCCACAACTTTCCCGCCGGGTATGTGTTTATCATGCGTCTCATCGTTCAGGATTGACGTGAAAGCGATAACGTGCGATGTGTCGAGCCCGATAATGCCGATACGCAAGTCTTGTGCGCTCGTTGAAAGTGCGACGATGGAGGCTGCAGCTAGTACCGCCAGAAATTTGCGCATGAACACTCATCCTTTCCCGATTCTCCACAAAAAATGCATTCTACCCTCCAGCGAGCGCGCAAGCGACCACGGCGTTTCCTCATCGGGCGATTTCCTCTACTATGTCGGAATTGTTGGTAACCGCTCCCGTACGAGCAAAAGCAAGGATGGTTCGATTTATGACGACTACATGGCGTGCGCTTATTCTTGGGCTAATTGTCTTGGGTCCGATGGCGGACAATGCAGATTCCCAAGAAGACTGGTTTCCATCGCGGTACGGTGCAGACGATACTTTGGGTGCGGTAAACCTGTTGACGCCGGAGAAAGTGCGCGAAGCCGCCAAACTCGTGAAGACTGGCAAGACCTACGCGCTCGGCGTGGAGATCAGCCGCGATACACCGGCGTACGGCACCCGCAAATTTCAGTTGTTCGCGGTAGCCACCGGCGACGGGTCCGGCGGTTCGCTTGGCTCAAACAAAACGACCTTTAACGACGACTGGATCATGACGTGGTTGGGAATCGGCACTCAGATCGACGGGCTCGGCCACCTTGGTATTGGTCACCGGTACTACAATGGAAAGCACATATCCGAATTCTGGCAAACCGATGGCCTCATCCAGTTTGGGATTAGCGACGTTCCTCCGATCGTCACGCGAGGCGTGCTACTCGACATTGCGGGATTGCGCGGCGAGAAAATGCTCGCGGCCGGTACTGCCATCAACCGCACGGATATCGACGAAGCCGCGAAGAAGCAACAAGTCGAATTGACGGAAGGGGATGTAGTAATTCTGCACACGGGCTGGCAGGCATTGGCCGCTGCGGACGCGAATGCGTTCCTCGCGGGCGAACCGGGCTTGGGAAAAGAAGGCGCCGAATACTTGGCAAAGTTGGGCGTGGTCGCCATTGGCGCTGACACGTGGGGCGTCGAAGTAGTGCCGGCGGAGGACAGCAGCGAGGTGTTTCCCGTTCATCAAATTCTGCTCGCCAAAAATGGTGTGTACATCCTAGAAAACATCAAGACTGACGAACTCGTCACTGATCGGGCCTGGGAGTTTCTGTTCGTGCTCGGGCAGCCCCGTATGAAAGGCGCCGTTCAAATGATGATCAACCCCGTTGCGATTCGATAAGACCCGAAACTGGAAAAAGGAACACAATATGCGATTCATACTGGTTGCAGCCACATGCTTGACGGTACTCGCCACAGGCGCGTCAGCGGAGAATCACCTCAAACCACTTGACGTGTTCGAGATGGAATTCGCATCTGACCCGCAGATCGCGCCCGACGGCAAGCGAGTGGTCTATGTCCGGAACTTCATGGACATCATGAAAGATCGGAAACGATCCAATCTTTGGATCGTCGACACGGATGGTTCCGATCACCGCCCGCTGACGACCGGTAACCAGAACCATCGTTCACCACGCTGGTCGCCCGACGGCAAAAAGTTGTTGTACGTATCCGGTGAAGATGGGTCGTCACAGTTGTACGTGCGCTGGATGGACACCGGCCAAACCGCGAAGATTACCAATCTGACGAACGGCCCCGGTGGCTTGGCGTGGTCGCCGAACGGGAAGTGGATCGCGTTCTCGATGCTCGTGCCTGCAAAGCCGGAGCCCTTGGCGAAAATGCCGCCGAAGCCGGAAGGTGCCGAATGGGCGAAACCGGCAAAAGTCATTCAGAAGCTTGTATATCGCGCGGACGGCGCAGGTTTTCTCAAAGACGGCTATCGCCACTTGTTCGTCGTACCCGCCGACGGCGGATCGCCACGGCAGATTACGTCGGGCGACTACAATCACGGCGCGACACCGTCGTGGGCGCGAGACAGCGCGACGTTAATCTTTTCAGCGAACCGCCGCGATGAATGGGAACACGACCCTGTGAACTCGGAAGTGTTCGAGGTTGCCATCGCCGAAGGCAACATAAAGGCCTTGACCGATCGTCAAGGACCGGATTCAAGCCCAATTGTTTCCCCCGACGGTCGACGCATCGCCTACGTCGGTTACGACGATAATCTCAAGGGCTTTCAACTATCGCGTTTGTACGTGATGAATCGCGATGGATCGAATCGCCGTCTGGTTAGCGATGGATTTGATCGCAGTATCGGCGGGATTCAATGGGCGCCCGATGGACGTGGTGTGTACTTCGCGTACAGTGACAAAGGCAACGGTAAGATTGGCCACATGAGCTTGCGCGGCAATACCCGCGTGGTCGCATCAGATGTCGGCGGCACGGCATTAGGCCGTCCCTACGGCGGCGGGTCATATACGATCGCACGCAACGGCCGCATCGCCTACACGCATACGCGCCCCGATCATCCCTCGGATGTCGCCATCATGCGTGGCGGGAACGCGAAACGCATCACGCGCCTGAACGACGACTTGTTCGCGCACAAGACCCTAGGTGCAGTCGAGGAGATTTGGTACAAGTCATCGTTCGACGGACGCGACATCCAGGGCTGGATTGTCACACCGCCCGATTTCGATGCTTCGAAGAAATACCCGCTCGTACTCGAAATACACGGCGGACCATTCTCCGATTACGGCGATCGGTTCACCGCCGAATGTCAGTTGTACGCCGCGGCGGGTTATGTTGTCCTCTACACGAATCCGCGTGGAAGCACGAGCTACGGTGAAGAGTTCAGCAACCTGATTCACCATAACTATCCCGGCGAGGATTACGACGACTTAATGTCCGGCGTCGACGCTATCATCTCGCGCGGGTATATCGATCCCCAACAACTGTTTGTCACCGGTGGCAGTGGCGGCGGTGTGTTGTCCAGTTTGATTGTCGTCAATACAGATCGCTTCGCAGCCGCAGTCGTAGCGAATCCTGTAATCAATTGGTACAGCTTTGTGATCACGGCCGACAGCTACAACTTCTTCTACAAATACTGGGTCCCCGGACCGCCCTGGGAACATCAAGATCACTATATGAAACGTTCGCCATTGTCGCTCGTCGGCAACGTCACGACACCAACGATGCTGCTCACTGGCGAACGCGATTATCGCACTCCAATGTCGGAATCGGAACAGTTCTATCAGGCGCTTCAACTCCGCAAAGTCGAATCTGCGCTCGTACGCATCCCCGACGCCTCGCACAGCATCACCGCGCGACCTAGTAATCTCATCGCCAAAGTCGCTCACGTACTGGCCTGGTTCGATAAGTACCGGACCAAGGATGGGGGAGAGGCGTCGTGAGACTTCGTCTCGTCAGTTAGTGTCGTTGTGTTGCATGTGGACTGAGTGGACGTTGTGGACGTATCTGCGAGACAAAGGGTGATTGCTTGACGGCGGCGCTGTGACTGATCGTGGGAATTGGACCGTTTCTTGACGATTACTTTCCGGATTTGGCTTAGATTTGCGTCGTATTGACAATTCGCGGCCGCGAATCCGCACGCGATTGACTTTCTATATTGCAGCAATATTCTTTAATTGCGATCGGTTACGGTTCGGCTTGCGACAGGTAATCTTGAATGGTTGAGTTGTTGGGCCATCGATGGGCTGCGGCCTTGAGGTGGTTTAGCGCGATTTGGTTTTCGCCTAGCTGAAGCGCGGTATAGCCTAGGGCGAGGTGAAGGTCGCCCGTGTCTTGTCCTTGCAGCGTTTTTTCCAACTGTTCACGCGCACCGTGGAAGTCCCCTTGTTGGAGGAGCGCATTGGCATAGTTTGCGTGCGCTTGTGGATGAAAGCGACCGGCGTTGATTGCTTTTTCATACGCTTCGTTCGGGGATTCACTTCGCTCAAACAAGTTATTGGCTTCGCGCAATGCAACGCTGGGCAGGAGAACATCCCAGATCGTGTCAGTGGCGATTAGCAACAATGCACAGACTGCAACTACTGAGTGAAGCAAATGCCCCCTCGCCCTGACCCTCTCCCCTGGGAGAGGGGAATTTTTTTTTGCGATTGTTTCGTTCTGTGAGGGCGCGGCCTGATTGTTTGCATCGCTTTCGTCTCGCCGCGCCAGGAGTATCGCGGCAAAGAGGAGAATTACCAACGCATGTGGTGCGCTATGCATGGGGAAGTGGAACATCCCAAACACGATCGCGGCGATTACAGCACCCCATTCCGGACCCCGGCAACGTGCCAGGCGCAAGACCATCCAGAGGCATAATGCGATACCGATAATGCCGGTCTCAGCGGTAACATGTAAGAATTCGTTGTGTGCGTATTGCGTGTGGAGTTCGTTGGATTTATGGCTGGCGTTTGCGAGTAATGCGTCCCCCTGATAGAGGGGACTCCAGAATTGAAAATTGCCGAGGCCGACGCCTGTGATTGGATGGGCCGCGAACATACGAACCGCACCATCCCAAAACCAGAGGCGTAATCGCATCGTCTCGGTGAAGTCTTCTGCGGGCCACGCCGCTGAACGCGTTTCCGAGAATAGCGAGAACGTCAAGATGATAGCCGCGGTGAGGGCAATTCCCGTCGCAACCGTTCGTTGCGGCGAAATTGCTCGATACGGAAATACCACGAGCGTACCAATCAATGCCGCGAGCCACGAGGCACGCGAGCCGCTCAACACGAGCGCCGGTGTTATTACAATAATTACGGACAGTGACGTTGTGATGCGACTTGTCGTTAGCGCGCGGTGGAATGCGATCGGGATAGCCATCGCGAGATAGCCGCCGAGTAAACCGGAATTTCCGAATACGGAGTAGACGGGGTCAGCAGACGCATCGAATTCGGAGAATAACCAAGGCGCTAGACGAATCCGTTGAACGAATACGAGGGCCGCCGTCGCAGCAGCTGTCAAGAGAAACGCATCGGTTACCATGCGCCGACGCGCCTCATTCCGCATCACGTCGAACGCGACCACCGCGAACAGAATGAGTACTGCGATTCGTACCTGTTCACGATGCATCAACGCGGTGACGCGCGGCGGATCAATCACCAGGCCGCAGATCGTGGGGGCAAGCGCGAAAAGAATGAGGGGGAGAAACGGGCGCAAGCCGCGCCGCATAGTCATCTGGCCGACAACCGATAGTGTTACAAGTGGTACGAGCAATACCGCGAGGACGGTCTCTTTGACGTGAAAGAAATTGGTCGTGGACATAGAGAACACGAGCGCGGAGGCCGCAATAGCGACGACGAGGCAAGCGCCGCGCATCGCTTCAACCACGTTGGCATATTCGCTTTCATGCGCCGCGCTTTGTATTTTGTTGACTTCCATAGGAGTAGAACGTTCTTTGTACTGATGTGCGTTGACACCTTGACGGCGGGAGATGGTATTCTCGCCGAAGATTGCGTTAAGTCGAACCCGCACGGTACCGGACCCCATTGAAATCAGGCAAACGATGCGTTGTGCACTAGCCGAATCCACCGCGAAATCAAAGCTCGAACATGGCGCAAGCGCCTTGCGCGACGTGCTGGTGGCGCTTGATTCCGGCGATGCAGAGGGCATTCACGCCGCGCGCGTAGCATCGCGTCGGCTCCGTGCAATGATTACGGCGCATCGCGGATTGATCAGAAAGCGTGCGCGACGCCGCCTGACCAAGGACGTGCGGAAAATCACTACCGGATTGGGTACCGCTCGCGAAATGGACGTGTCGATCCAGCTATTAGAGGGTATGCGGATGCGGCTTTCCGGCGCCGAGCGATACGCATGCACACACACACTAGTGGAACTGCGGGCAATGCGGAAGCGTGAAGACGGCGTTATCGCTGCATGCGCGGCGCCCATCGTTGGTGAAGCGTTTCAAGAGCACCTCTCCGAGGCGGTGTACGGTGTGCGAGCGCCGACGAAGTGTTATCTCAAGGAGGCGCAGCGAATACTAACAGATCGGCGTCGCGACCTGTGGCAGGCTCATGCGCAGTGGTTGAACGAGCAGACCGATTCATCGCTCCATCGCGTGCGCATCGCATTCAAGAAACTACGCTACGCATGCGAACAATTCGGCGAATTATACGGTAAGAGAATGAAACACTTTGTGAAAGCACTTAAAGAAGTTCAAGACGACCTCGGTATATGGAATGACATTCGTGTGACACGGCAATACGTGCAGATATTGGCGGATGGAGCGGAGCCCATGGCGGCGAGCGGCATCGTCCCGTTGTCGGCCATATTGGAAGTTGAGGCGGTGAAACACCTCGGAGCGTTTCGAGAAGTGGCGGACGGGTTCTTTGCGAAAGAGCAGCGGAAACACGTGAAGCGAATAGTTGCGCGGGTGAAAAAGCCCTGTTGCGTGAATCGGAAAAAGGATTAAGTCGATGATGATGAAGAGCAGAAACCGAGCGGTATTGTTCGCGATCGGGTTGATGATTGCGCCCATTGCACTATCAGCGGACGATCCGTTGCGTGTGATGAGTTTCAACATTCGGTACGGCTCTGCAAACGATGGTGAAAACGGCTGGGACAATCGGAAAGAGCTCGTGGCCGAGACGATCCGGGCCCATGAGCCGGTGTTGGTTGGTTTGCAGGAATGCCTAGGCTTTCAAGCGGGGTATTTAGTCGATCAACTGCCGGAATACCGGTGGTTTGGCGTAGGTCGGGAAGCGGACGGATCCGGTGAACGGATGGCCGTGTTGTATCGCGCCGAAGTTTTGAATCCTTTGGAAACGGGTAATCTTTGGTTGTGCGAAACGCCCAACGTGCCTGGCAGCAGTTCATGGAATTCTGCGTGTAACCGGATGGTGACGTGGGGAAAATTCTATCGGCATGCCGATCAACGCCTTGTCTATTTCTTCAACACCCACTTTGATCACCGTAGCGAAGAAGCGCGGCGTGGCGCTGCGCGCGTTCTTGCGCAGCAGATCGAACGAATTGCGGATGACGCGCCCGTAATCGTAACCGGCGATTTCAATGCACGTGCAGCAGCGTCGGTACCGTGGAATACGTTGAAAGAGGCCGGATTTGTCGACGCCTGGCTCGCGGCAAAATCGCAAAACGGACCGCCGGTGACCTGGTCGGGTTTCAAACCGCCTGAGTCCGGAGTGGATCGGCGAATCGACTGGATACTGACGCGGGGCGCGCTCGATACGCTACGATGTGAAACGCTCACTGCTAATGAGAACGGTCGATATCCCTCCGACCACTTCCCCGTGTTCGCTGAGCTTGAGTTCGCCGAAAAACCTTAATACCCAAACAAGTATTTGTGCGATGCAACGCAGTCTCTAGGCGTTCTCCTCCAATTTCGGGTATCGTTGAGCGATGTCTTTTCCCACATTCGATAGAAGTGAAATTAAATTCTACCCGTTGGCAGATAGGGAGAATCGCGTTTCGATCGAATCGGCGGTAGTCGACCCAACCAGTTCGCCCAGTGACCTATCTGACCTTGCTCAAGCCACCATCTCCGAAACGGTCGAGCGCCTTTGCATTGCGCGGGAAAAAGGCGCGTCGCGGATGCTCGTCTTCGGCGCACACGCGATTAAAAATGGCTTGGGTCCGGTGCTTGCCCATCTAATCGAGGACGGTTGGATCACCCATTTGGCGACCAATGGAGCAGGGATAATCCACGACTGGGAATTCGCGTTTTCCGGATGGAGTAGCGAACACGTCGCCGCAAACGTAGCCGAGGGGAAATTTGGTGCTTGGACCGAGACCGGCGCGTGGATCAATCTGGCTATCGCAATTGGCGCCTATCGTGGCCTGGGATACGGCGCATCTGTTGGGGCATTGGTGGAGGAAGAGGGGATCGACATCCCATCCGTGGACGAGTTGATAGACTTAGCCGCCTCTTGTGCGGATACCGATCCCACGCGTGTTGCTGCTGCCGCGGACTTAGTGGATGTCATCAGGCGGTCAGTCATCGCACCCGGGCGTTGCGACATTCCGCATCCGTTTAAGCGGTACGGTTTGCAGGCGGCCGCCTTTCGGCTTGGCGTACCACTAACCGGTCACCCGATGTTTGGCCATGATATTATCTACATGCATCCGATGAATTGTGGCGCTGCAATTGGACGAACCGCCGAGCGCGATTTCCTCCAGTTTGTGCACAGTGTCTCGGGGTTGGAAAACGGCGTGTACATCTCGTTCGGATCCGCGGTGATGTCGCCCATGGTATTCGAGAAGTCGCTGTCAATGGCGCGAAACGTTGCACACCAAAACGGCCGCAGAATCGATGACCCCTTCATGGCGGTCGTGGATCTCGCTGAGTCGAATTGGGACTGGCGCCAGGGCGAGCCTCCCGAAGACCGTCCAGAGTATTATCTACGTTTCAACAAATCGTTCTCCCGCATGGGCGGCACGATGCGGTATGCACAAGCAGATAACCGTGATTTCCTGTTGGGTTTGGTGAATCAGCTAGGCAAGGTGAAAAAGCACGATGCAGTTTAATCCGTTAGAACGCGAAATCTTGGATGCGATGTTGGGCCGTCGGCCAGAACTCGAATCGTGCGTCCCCGCGCTATCGGCGTTGCATCAATCTTTGGTGTCATGTTACAACGCCGGCGGCAAACTGCTGGTATGCGGAAACGGGGGAAGCTACGCGGATGCGGTGCATATTACGGGCGAATTGTGCAAAAGTTTTGAGCGAGTACGCCCAATACCCGCGCAATTTCGCGAGCGATTGCAGGGCGCGCCTTTTGGCAAAGAATTGGCCGCCCACCTTGAGGCCGGATTGGCCGCGATACCATTGGGCGTGAATGGATCGTTAAAGACCGCGGTCGAAAATGATTCGCCGATGCGAGACATCGCGTTTGCGCAAGAAGTAATGGCATTGGCGAAACCCGAGGACATTGTATTGGGCATTTCGACGTCTGGCAATGCGGATAACTGCGTCATGGCAATGTCCACCGCGAATGCTTTGGGTGCTGTGACGGCTGCGTTGACAGGGCCACACGGCGGCGCGATGGCGGGCATTGCGGACGTAGCTGTAAAAGCGCCGGGTGAGGGCACGAAAGAAATACAGGAAGCGCACATTGTGCTCTATCACACGTTTTGTGCGCTAATCGAAGTGCACTACTTTTCGGAACGCCGCTGAGATTCTGCCCTTAGATTTGGAATCGATTGCCGAATTGGATAGGAGGCAGAGTGTGTCTTGCGGCTATGCCGTCCAACGGCGAGGCCTTCGGGATACCAGTCGCTAGTGTTGGATGATGTCGGTGTGCGAAAGAACTTTGTAGACCCAAGCAGTGGCGATGATCACCCCGGCTATTGCATAGAGATATGGGGAGTGCCGCACCGCCTTCCACTTTGTGGGCGCAGTTCCCGTTGCGACGGTGACGATGCACCCGAGGGCTAAGGCCGCCGCGACGACGAAACCGAGGGCGCCGGCGGGTTGCACGGTGATGGCTTCAGCGATCTGGCCGTGCGCCATGTGAGAGAAAGAAGTCGTCATCCCGCAAAATGGACACGGTATTCCAAACACGGTTTCGGTCATGCAGGGTGGGAGTCCTAGTTGCTGATGCGTGCCAAGGCCTCGCTCGTCCGGAGTAAGAATTGCTGCGAGTCCGAGTACGGCAACGATGGCGGCGGCCGCCATGGCAGCCCCCCGGCGTTCTTCGCGGGTGAGTCGAGCAAAAGTACGTTCTGGCGCATGTGCCTCGGGTAGCGATGGAGGCTGCATCGAACCGGTCATTCGTCTTCGGGCACGGACAGGACGCGAGGTTCGGTCGTTCCGCTCGAAGTCAATATACGGAAGTAAAGGGAATCACCGCTCCCGACGTTGTCCTTAATAAGACGGCGGAGCTCGGCAGGGCTGGATATCGGCTCTTGCGCCACTTC
>JAJDAB010000574.1 GCA_029262095.1 Candidatus Hydrogenedentota bacterium | reverse complement strand
TCTCGATACGGAGTAACTGAGCGCCTCGATCATGCCGCGTCCATCTTCACAACGCGGGAGCGGCACGCCCTCCAAAATAATGTTGGTCATGATGGTGCCGGGATTGCCTTCGCGGTCGCCGTAGAAGAAATGCCACATGGTCGGATTGTCTTGGTTGACAGTTTTCTTTATGAGTCGCAGGCCCATCACCTTGGTATAGAAATCTAGGTCTTGCTGTGGCGATGTGACCGCGCCGGTGATGTGGTGAATGCCTTCTATCAATTCCTATTCTCCTGCGGGCCGTGCCGCTACGCGCTCTACGTGTTCGTCGCCGTCGTATTCGATTCGGCACCGAGCATTTCGTTCATCTCTTCGAAACGATCTTTCCAGACATCTAGGTTTCGTTGAACACCGGTCTGCTTTAGCGCATCCAACTGATCGGAGCACTCCGTAAATGCCGCAACTAGACAAACGCCTGGATAAATGGCTATGCGATATCCAAGCTGTTCCAGGTCTTCAGCGGAGACCGACGGTGTCCGTGGCGCCATATTGATGATGTGGGGCCACTCGGGTAGACGTGCAGGAATTGCTTCCATCTCAGCCATATCGTTGGGTGCTTCAACAAAGAGGATATCCGCGCCTGCGTCTCCGTAGGCGCGTGCCCGATCAATCGCCGCATCGAATCCTTCGACTGCAATCGCGTCTGTGCGCGCGATGATTTGAAGGTCGTTAGCCGCACGCGCACTCACTGCGGATCTAATCTTATCCGCCATATCGTTTGTGGATATGAGCGATTTGCCCTGCATATGTCCACACTTCTTCGGCCAATCTTGATCTTCAATGTGTAACGCAGAGACACCGGCGTGAACGTACTCTCGCACGGTGCGCTCGACGTTATCCGCGTCGCCGTATCCCGTGTCCGCGTCGGCGATTACCGGTATTTTTACAGCGCGCGAAACTTTACGCGCGTTATTCGCCATTTCCGTCAAGGTCAACCACCCGAGGTCCGGGAAACCGTACGACGCCGCAGTGCCATAACCGGTCATGTAAATACACTCGAAACCAGCGCGCTCTGCAAGACGCGCCGTTAGGCCATCGTACACGCCCGGCGCGATCAGCAACGCTGTATCGGTCTTAAGCCGTTCACGCAATACGAAATTCATAGGCGGCATACTAGGCCCAAAACCGCAAACCGTTGATGCGGCGAGAACCGCTGCGTGATAGGACGATCACGCGCTTTCCTCTTTTGCGGGCGTTGCTTCGGCAACCAGCGCGTTGAACCTTTCCATGTCCGAATCGGTAAGAAACCAATTTCCGAAGTAACGCCGATAGATAAACACAAAGATAATCGGGAACAGCCAAATCCCGTAAATCATCCAGGCGGTCGGATGCGGGAGTGATAAGAAGAAGCCGGATTCACCGCTGCTCATATAGCCGCGATACGACACAAACAGCATCGTAAAAATTGCGGCGTAAATCGTGCCGCCGACGATCAACGGAACTAGCGCAGGGCCAGGATTATCTTTCTTCCGCATGCCAAACACCAGCAACGAGACGAAAAATATCGCCTGCAAGACCGCGAATGCCCAACCCACCCAAAAGATTCCGGCGTGCCGGTCTTCACCTGGGCCGCCCGCCAACATCGTCTTGTAGGTGGGGTGGCCGACGCCATGCCCAGAGTACGTGTGCGTCACCACGCCGGCCTCGTCTGGCTCACTTTCCACATGAGGAGTTTCGCCAATAATGAATGCCGCCAATACAGCGCCACACATCGCGAGCAAGAGCGCAAGTATGAACCATGGAAGTTTAATCGGAATATCCTCCACTGAAATCCGCATAAAACCAAACCCGAACTCGCGAGTCTAGCCGGAGCGGAGCGTATGGTCAACCGCTTTAGGGTTAGCCCATCTCGGCAAGCGGTTGACGGCAGGGCCGCGATGCGGCAGACTGGCGCATTGCGGCGTTACGCGCGGGTAACGATACGCCTGCAACGACCCAAGTTGGCGCTGGACAATATTTAACGGGAGCAGTTATGAACGCAGGAATTCTGGCAGTCGAGAGTCTTGAGAAATACGGTGAATACGAGTCGACCTTTTTCCGAGGCAAAGCCTATACCAATACAGAGCGCCTGGATTACGCGAGCCGCTTGGCCGCGTTGCTTCAAGATCACGGTGTAAAGCCCGGCGATCGCGTCGCAGTCATGATGGCGAATTGCCCCGAGGTGACCGCCGCGTTCCACGCCATCTGGCGTGTCGGCGCTTCCATTCTGCCGGTCATTCCGCAACTAACACCGAATGAAGTTCATTACTTGCTCGAAGACTCCGGCGCGGAAGTCGTCTTGACGTCGCCGCAGTTGGCGAACGCTGCGGACAAAGCGCGAGAAGGTGTCGCTACATTCCGACAGATGCTCTGCTTCGGCGAGTCGACGGTCGACGGCGCAATCGATATTGCCCCACTCGTACCGCAAGCCTCTCCGATCGAAAACTTACACGACTGCGCGAAAGACGACATGGCGATTCTGATGTATACGTCCGGCACAACAGGCAAGCCGAAAGGCGTGATGCTGTCGCACAATAACATTCTTACAAATCATCGGGCGTTATCGACGCTACGCCCGCAAACACCGGGAACTCGCGGTATATCAGTGCTGCCGATGAGCCATATCTTTGGGGTGCTCACCATGAACCTCGGATACATTTACGGGGCAACCGGCGTATTGCACGAGTACTTCAATCCCATCGATGTGATGGAGTCCATTCAGGATTTCAAGGTACAACGGTTTGGCGCCGTGCCGACGATGTTGACTGCGCTGATTCATTGTCCGGGGCGCGAAGAGTACGACGTGTCCAGCGTGGAGCAAGTCGGTTGTGGCGCCTCAGCGCTGCTCAACGAAACACGCCTGAAATTTGAAGAGCTGTTTGGCTGTGAGGTCATTGAAGGATACGGCATGACGGAGTGCGGCGCGGCCGCAACGAGTTATCCTAAGAACGAACCATACCGGCCTGGGTCGGTGGGGAAAGCGATTCCCAGTGTAGAAGTCGCGATTCTGGACGATGACGATAACGTCTTAAGCCCGAACGAAACCGGCGAGATTTGTATGCGGGGCGAAGGCATTATGCTCGGCTATTGGAATCGCCCCGACGCTACGGCAGAAGCGTTGAAAAGCGGTTGGCTACACTCGGGCGATGTCGGTCACATGTGCGAAGAAGGCTTCGTTCGCATCACGGATCGTAAGAAAGACTTGATTATCAAAGGCGGTGAAAATATTTCCGCACGCGAAATCGAGGAAGCGCTATACCAACATCCCGCCGTCATCGAGGCAGCCATCATTGGTGTGCCCGACGAGAAATTCGTGGAGACCATTGCTGCGGCGATTGTATTAAACCCGACCATTGAAACGAATGAACAAGAACTCGCGGATCATCTGAAGCAATACATCACAAAATTCAAAATCCCCACGTATTTCGTTTTCAAACCAATGCTGCCCAAAAATTCAACGGGCAAAATGCTGAAGCGCACGCTGCGCGACGAGGTCGCCGAAGAGCTGGGGCTCAAACCGAAGGCGTAATATGCGGGGAGGGACGCGCTCCGGCGCGTCTGTTTCCATCACAGAGACAAAGGAGTGTGTACCTCCCGTTCTTCGATATGGCGCTCTAACCGTGCGCCGCTTCCCAGGCTTCTTTGCGTTCGACACTCTTACGAAACTGCTTGAGCCCAAGGAAAAGCAATGGAATTGCGGTAATCTTGGCGGTGGCGCCTGTAATCAACAACGAAGCCCAAATCATCATGATGTCTTTGTCGAAAATATAGTCCGTGCACAACGCAACCGCCAGTGGCCCCATACCCAATCCGATCACGTTCACGATGAAGAGATATAGCGCAGACGCCTGACCGCGCATCGGATTCGGCATCATTTCCTGAACGGCTGCCGCCGCCACGCCGGTCGACATGGCCAATGTGAACGTCGAGGGCAACATGAATACGAAGTAGGCGACATAGCCGTTGGGAACGAGTACGAAACCGATTCCCATCGGAAGATTGCATATCGCGGAGATAAGGCCCACGCGAATTTTTGCATCCACATAGCCCTTTTTCTTTAGGTGATCGGCCAAGTAGCCGCCGAAGACAATGCCCGCCGTCCCGAAAACGATCACGGCCGTGCCGTAGTAGAGGCCCACCTGGAGTCGCTCCCAGCCATGCAGTCGGATGAAGAAGGCGGGCACCCATGATGCGCTACCGTACCCGACGAATGACAAACAGGAGAAGCCTACGCTGTGGCAAAAGAACGTCTTCCAATTTAGTCTGATGTATGCCAAGACTTCACTAACCGGTAGGCCTTTTCCAGCAATACGCGATTGCATTCCGCGGCGAACCGGTTCACGAATCGTAAATAACATGACTGTGAAGAAGAGTCCGGGAATGCTGATTACAAAAAAAACCAACTGCCACGGACGCGTATCGCCAACCAATGGAAGAACGAAGTTTTCACTGTTCTGTGTGAATCCAATGACGACGGCGCCGAGAATGAATGCCATCCCTGAACCGATGTAAATGCCGATTCCGTACACGCTAAGCGCGGTGGCTAATCGGGCGGGTCGAAAGTAATCCGTGATGAGCGAATAGGCCGCAGGCGAAAGACTCGCTTCGCCGACACCAACACCCAAACGGAAAACCGCGAGCTGCGCATAGTTGCGCGCCATCCCGCAGCCCGCAGTCATTAGGCTCCAAGCAGCGAGTCCTACTGCGATAATGGTCCTGCGCGACTTCGAATCGGCGAGGCGGCCAAGCGGGAAGCCGAATATCGCGTAAAAAATTGCGAACGTCGGCCCCATTAGGAGCCCCATTTGCGTTTCGGAAATGCCCAAATCTTCACGGATGGGCCCGACCATAAGCGAAAGTATCTGCCGGTCTATAAAAGAGAAAATGTAGACGACCATGAGAACGCCGACGACATACCAAGCCACGCGCTCGCTCGGATATGGTTGCTCTTCAGCGTGCGTCGCTTCCGCTACTTTCTTTTCCGCAGCGTTCGATTCGGTCATGTATGATCCCTTATTCGAATGAAGATTTAATTCGCCCTAGCCCGTCGGCAACTATAACTACGGTGCCAGCCAAAAGAAAAGTGATCGGTTACCTATTGAACGGTGTCGGCTTGAACGGTGTCGGCCATCGCATCCAATTCATCGATTGTGAAACGGACACTAACGATGTAAGGCTCCTCGCCCTCGACCCAATGGCCGTAGGTGGTGGCGACGAATGTGCCATCGGGTAGACGCTCGAATCCGGGGTATGCGCAATCCGCGCCTTTATGATTATCCATGAGCCGAAGCCTGTATTGGCCTTCTCGATTCTCGACAATGTCCTCGTAGGTGCCGACCCATCCGACCCAATCGCCTTTCGTTGGGCTGTCGAGCGTCGTATCGCGAAAGGTAAGAATAAGCCTTCCATCGGGTGCATATCTTCCTATGTGGCGGTCGCCAGTCAACGCGCCCTGTACTTGGCGAGGCTCAGACCACGTTTCACCTTCATCATTGGAGAAGATCACGAACGAATTTAGTTTACGACTGTTTTCGCGGAGAAGTACGGCCATTTGCTTGCCATCTGGGGATCGGATGAGACCGGGTTCGCACAAATGCGCTGCCGGATGCTTTGCAATCACTACGGGCTGGGTCCAGGTCAGTCCGCCGTCTTTCGATAGCACTTTGTAGACTTCGAATGCACCACGCTCCCCTTTGTCTCGAAGAAACCGGCCGTCATCATGGAACAACGCCATGTAGTCGCCACCGGCCAATCGCTCGACGCAGCCCATCGCCACGATGCCGCCGTAATCGCCGATGGGTTCGAGCGGCGACCAAGTAGTTCCATCGTCCTCCGACACCGCCATACGAATCGGATAGAGCCCAGAGAACATGATGAGTCGTTTTGTGCCGTCTGCATCAATTACGCGGTGGATGGTCGGCGTTTCTTTCGATGTGGCCCAGTTTTCCGGCACGGCCAAACGATCGCTCCAGGTAAGCCCGGCATCTTTACTATGCTTCATGAGCACCGCACCGCGCCCATGTCCCTTTGGATATACGCAAATCATCGTCTTGCTGTCTTCGAGCAATACCGTAGTGGGATGACCGAGGTATTGTCCCGGCTCCCGATCGACAACGACCTGCCGATGCGTCTGATCCGCGAGATCGATGAGCGGAATCGTATAGCCAGGCATCGGCTCGGCCCATGCCAAACTTGCAAGCGCTACGAATGGACCTAACAACCCGGCGCTCAGTCGCCTATAAGTATCCCAATGCACGTAGATTCTCCTTATCTTGTTCCGATTCACTTACGGGTTTGTATCGCCCCGCATCCGGGATGCCCCGTTCTTTCTTGAAATCATCAAATGTTTTTCGGATGCGCAAAACGATCTCCTGATGGTCGGTCGCCACGTTGTACGCCTCACCGAGATCTTTGCTTAGATCGTACAATTCATCGGGCAATTCTCCCGTGGAAAGAATGAGTTTGTGCGGCCAGTCAAATATTGCCGTCCGAGTTCGTTGGAAACGATATCCCCAATTTGCGTTGGCGATGTCAACAAAATTGGAGAAGTGTACTTGTGCCACTATCGGATGGTTGCCCGGCTTATCAGGAAAAACCGCTCCGTGCAGTTCAATTTCCCGACCGCTGAACTCCGCCATAATAATCGCGGGGATATCCGAGATACTGACCATATTCGATTCGACGACTGGTGTTATTTGGCCGACACCTTTTACGACTAGCGGGACATGAATGACTTCTTGATAAACATCCTTATCGTGTTCCACAAGATAGTGTTCGCCAAAGAATTCACCGTGGTCGGAGGTAATAACGAGGATTGTATTTTCAAAGACGCCCCACGTTCGCAATTGACCGATGAACTCGCCGAGTGCGGCATCCAGATCATTGATAGCCATATCGTAACGGTCGGTCAACGCCTGGACGAGTGCTGACGGGGGCGCCTCTATCGCAGGCATTGCCGCTTGGTAGAGCGCAGTAATCGAGGCATTCTGGGCGTTGGGGTACGCAAGTCCCTCCGGGCGATCCGAGATATTGTAGGGATGATGGACGTCCATGAAATTTAGAAATAAGAAAAATGGCTCGGGGCCGATTTCACGAATCCATTGCCCCGCAGTGGCATTCAGCTCGGACGCGCCGACATGATCGGCAACGAAGGTATCGAAGCCTTGAGCGAATCCGAATCGCTTGTCCAAGAAACCAATGTTGGCGACGAACGCGGCCGTTTTGTATCCATTCTCCCGAAACACCTCTGCGAGCGAAACTTCGTCCTCATGGATCGGCCTCGCCGCGATTGAGCCGTTCGGACCTCGCACGCGATGCGCCCCATGTTGAAATGATGGCTTTCCGGTCAACATGGATGCATGGGCGGGCAACGACCACGGGGCCGTCGTCATACACCGTTCATATCGCGTCGCTACTTTTGCTAACGCATCAATATTCGGTGAAGTGGGACGATGGTATCCGTAACAACCTAGATGATCCGCACGAAGCGTATCGAGTGATACCAAAATGACGTTGGGACGCTGTGCGTCAAGATTTACTATCGGCGAATCGCCGGTTGGACTATCACACGCCGAGATCCCACAGATTGCGAACGCCGCAACGCTTGGTGCAACAATCGTTGTTCGCAGGATGTTTGTTAGCTGAATGCGCATCGGTTTGCTCTGTGGCCATGAATCACAACGATACCCTAACGACTACAAGTATCCGAGCGTTTCAAGTTCCTCGCGTGCTTTCTTGTTTGGTCGCACCGGTATTTGGCGTGCTACAGGAGGTCGACCGCGATCTTGAACGTACTGATCAAACTGCATACGCAAGCGCGCAATCAGCTCGGATTGATGCTCCGACCGATCATCCAATTCATCAGGGTCGATGTCTAGATTGAACACTTTCACTTCATCGGTAGCACTGGAAAAAATGGCTTTGTACGGCCATTCGAATATTGCGGTACGAACGGTTTGAAACCGGTCTCCCCACCCAGGATTCGCCATGCTAATGGGAAACGAGTATGCATTCTGAGCGATCACCGGGTGATTCCCAGGGCGATCGGGAAACGATTCCCCGAGAGATTTGAGCCGATCCTTCGGTAAGTGGTCGAAAATGAGCGACGGAATATCGGACAAACCGACAAGCGTGTCGATCACGCGACCGGAATCTTCCCCTAAACCTTTTACAATTAGTGGAACGTGCAACGCTTCCTGGTAAACATCGCGTCCATGTTCCGCGAGTCCATGTTCTCCCAATAATTCTCCGTGGTCGGACGTAACGACGATCACGGTTTCTTCGAACAACTTCCAATCGCGCAGCGTCGCGAACAACTCGCCCAACGCATGGTCAACGTTACCGATTGCCGTGTCGTAGTGATTCGTGATTGCTTGGATCAATTCTGGAGACGGCGTCTTATGCTCCAAAACTGCGATAAGGAGAGACACCACCGGATCATCGGACCCTACTTCCAAACCCAAATCGCCGCGCCGTTTAGCCGTGTTGTAATAGCGGTGCGTATCCATGTAGTTCACGAAGAGAAAGAACGGGGCCTCCGCATGAGCGGCAACCCAATCCAATACAATCGGATTTAACTCAACGCCGGGAACTCGGTGACCTTCGAATGTGTCGAAACCCTGATTACAGCCGTAATCGCCGGTGACGATACCCGTGTTTGCGACGATTGCCGCGGTCGCGTATCCATCGTTACCAAAAAATTCTGCGAGCGTCGTTTCATCTTCGTGCAGCGCGAGATCTACGACGGCGCCGCTCTGGTCGCGTGTCCGGTGCGCGCCGTGTTGAAATGCCGGCATGCCCGTGAACATCGACGCGTGGGAGGGCAACGACCAAGATCCCGCAGCGATGCATCGGCTATAGCGCGTCGCTTCTGCAGCAAACGCGTCGAGATTGGGCGATGTCGCACGTTCATATCCGTAAGCACCGAGATGATCCGCGCGCAATGTATCCAACACAATCAAAATGACGTTTGGACGATCGACATCCAGATGAACGTTTGGTGCTGGCCTACCCGGTTCCGAACACCCTAGGGCAAACGTCATCGTCCCTACCATCGTGCCTAGCGCAAGCGCTCGAAATATTTGAGGAGTAGCCATGCGTGCGGAATAATGTCGCGTGCGGAGATTCCTGTCAAGACCCGCCTCCCGTCTTCTACATGATATACTCGCGATGGTTTGGCGCTTGGGTTGCAACCACTAGGAAATGAGGCGCATGTTCCGGGTAGACGCTGAAAAACCGGTCGAGTTTTGCGATGGGCTCAGCCGCCGCGATTTTCTCCATGCGGGTAGTCTTGCCGCGATGGGGTTGACGCTGCCCAATTTTCTGGCGCTCCAACAAGCCGGTGCCGTAGCCCCGGACAAGGACATGAATTGCATTTTCTTGTTCCTGGTTGGCGGCCCGAGTCAGCTCGACACGTTTGACATGAAGCCGGACGCTCCCGCGGAGATTCGCGGGCCGTATAAGCCGATTCGCACCAACAATCCCGACATTCAAATCTCGGAAATTTTCCCGAAGACCGCGAAACACGCGGACAAATTTTCGATCATTCGAACGATGTATCACAAAGCTGCGGGCGTCCATGACACCGGCCATCAAATGATGCAAACCGGTCGCCTGTATCTAAACGGTCTTGAGCAGCCGAACGCGGGATGTGTATACGGTTTTCTTCGTGGAGCGAAGAATGGTATGCCGCCGCATGTGTTGATGCCGCGTCCGATTGGCAATACGGGCGGGAATATGCCGCACGGGCAATCGGCCGGATTCCTGGGCAAGGCGCACGATCCGTTCATTCTCAATGACGAACCACACAAACCGGACTTTCGCGTGCCGGACTTACTGCCCCCGGATTACATTTCCGCTTCACGAATCGATCGACGCCGCAATCTGCGCGAAATGGTCGATCAATCTGTGGACCACCTTGAGCAGAATCCAGACGCGCGACTACTCGACGAGAATTTTCAGCAGGCTTACACGTTGATGACGTCGCAATCAGCCCGGGAGGGATTCAACTTATCCGAAGAACCGCAGGCGTTGCGCGACGCCTACGGCCACAACAAATTTGGACAAAGCTGTTTGCTCGCTCGGCGATTAATAGAACGTGGCGTCCGATTCGTAACGGTCAACATGTTCGAGACGGTGTTCAATGAAATCACGTGGGACATTCATGGGTCGGCTCCGTTTAGTCCGATAGAGTGTTACAGCGATTTGGTTGGGCCGATGTTTGACCACGCCTACAGCACATTGCTCGAAGATTTGAAACAGCGTGGCCTGCTCGATAATACGATGGTCGTTGCGACCGGCGAGTTTGGACGTACACCCAAAATTAATCCGGCGGGCGGGCGCGACCATTGGCCGCAGGTCTGGTCCATGCTCATGGCTGGCGGGGGTATTCAAGGTGGGCGCGTGGTTGGTAAGACCGACGACATTGGTGGCTATCCGGTCGAACGTCCGGTAACGCCGCAGGAAGCCGTCGCGACGATTTACCATCAACTTGGCGTGGACCTTGAAACGGAATTGGAATCGCCAGGGTCACGGCCTGTGCCAATCGTCGATTACGGCACAGAACCGATTCACGAATTGTTGTAGGGCATATGGTACGACTGAAAGGCTCCGGTGTGATCGCTGCGATAATGATGAGCTTGGCCGCGTTTGCGCAATCAGATGACAGCACGCCGTCCCGTCTGGTACGCGCCATGGCGACTCAGTTTGAGCCGGAAGCACGCGTGCTCATGGAAGAATCCGATACACCAGGCCTGGCGATAGCGATCGTATTTGGAGGCGAAGAAGTCTATTCACGGGCATTCGGTGTAAAGAACGTAGAGACCCAGGAGCCACTAAATACCAACAATCTGTTTCACTGGGCGTCCGTTACAAAACCGTTCGTCGCTACGGCAATCGTTCAGCTCGTAGAGCAAGGCCTGATCGATCTCGACGCACCGGTCGTTCAGTACCTCCCCTATTTCAAGATTGACGACGAAGCCTCGGATTCGATCACGGTCCGCCAAATGCTCACGCACACCTCGGGTATGCCGGACGTAACCGACTACGAGTGGGACAATCCCGTGTACGACGATGGCGCGCTCGAACGCTATGTGCGCACGCTAGAAACCAGGCGACTGATCTTTCCGCCTGGTAGAAATTATCGATATAGCAACATAGCGTTCGAAGTATTGGGCGATATCATCGCCAAAGTTTCCGGCGTCTCGTTCGAGGCGTACGTCGACAACCACATTTTCCAACCGCTCGGAATGGATCAGACGACACTACTGGTCGCAGAAACACAGGCCAGGCAGCGCACGTCGCCACATACGCACTCCGGCGACGAAACGGTCGTCCGGAAACACTGGCCGTACAATCGAATACACGCACCGAGTTCGACACTGATCTCGAATGTTCACGACGCGGCCAGATGGGCTGCCGCGAACCTGAATCATGGCATTCTAGGCGAAGTCCGAATTCTGCGAGAGGAGTCTTATACCCTTCTATGGGAACCGTCCGCCGATGCACCAACGAAACGCATCGGTCTATCGTGGTTCTTGGGCAAACAGGAGGGCCAGCGCAAGGTCTTTCACAGCGGAGGCGACCGCGGATTTAAGAGCGACGTTACGTTGTTTCCTGATCTTGGCCTAGGAATCGTGTCGGTGACGAATTCGGATAAATCGCCGCGAAAAGAATTCACGAACTTGGCGATCAGGGCCGCCTTGTCCGCTGTGACGCAGGAAGGCTCGTCGGTCCGTGAGTAATTCTCGAAACGTTGGGTTGTAGACCATGATTTTTGCTGCATATTTACTGCTAGCATCCGCGAGCGTGATCGAAATAAGTCCCGACGAGATCGAGCTCCATTATCAAGGCGC
>JAJDAB010000573.1 GCA_029262095.1 Candidatus Hydrogenedentota bacterium | reverse complement strand
CAGGCCGAGGCCGAGGGCAAGCATGTCTTGCTCCAATACGGCGCGAACTGGTGCGGCTGGTGTCACCTTCTGCACGAACACTTCGCGGAGGTCGAGGAAGTGAAGGCCATTCTCGACGAGAATTATATCGTCGTACTCGTGGACAACGATGCCCACCCCGAAGTAGCCAAGAGCTACAAAACAAAAGTCCGGGGCGTTCCGTTCCTGTCTGTCCTCGACGCGAAAGGCAACAAGCTAACGGATCAGCGCACCGGCCCACTCGAAACCGGCTCGAAGCACGACCCGGCCAAGATGACCGCGTTCCTGAACAAATGGTTGCCCGTGCGCGATGCCGAGGCCTCGCTGAATGCTGCGCTTCAACAGGCGGCTGAAGAGGACAAAAACCTATTCGTCCACTTCAGCACGGAATCATGCGGCTGGTGCAAACGGCTCGAACAGTTCATCGCGATGGACGGCGCAATGCCGCTTCATGACGCATACGCATTCCACAAAGTGAAACAAGATCGCGAACCCGGCGCCGTGGCGTTGCGCGAACGGCTATCGGAGGGCAAAGGCGGCGGCGTCCCCTGGTACGCTGTACTCGACCAAAACGGCGACGTCATCGCAACGAGCAACAAAAAAGACGACAACACCGGCTACCCGATGAACCGAGAGGAAATAGAACACTTTATGAGCGTCGTCAGCACAACGACGGACCTCGATGACGTAACCGTGTCTGCGGTCGAGAAGGCGCTCAAAGCGCGCGCGAACGAAATCCGGGCACGGTAGAAATAGCAGGTACGCGGATGCAACGGATTCTGCGGATTAACATGGATTCTAATTGAACAAACGAAATCAGTTCTTCAACGCAGGCAACTCGACCGGCAACCCAAACACGATCCGGCGAATATCCCGTTGGTTTTGGTTCGAGATTTTTCGCTGATCATTCACCATTAAGAGAATGACAACATCCTCATCAATGTATCGGCGGAAATCAGCCATGAAAAATCCGTTGCCTCCATTGTGCGCGATGAGATCAGTATCGCGCTCTGTCTTGAAAATCGCCCAGCCATAGCCGTAGTACGACGAACGCTCCGGATTTTCCGAAACATGCCGCGCGAACAGTTGCGCTCTCGATTCGTCGGACAAAATCGATTCATCCTGCAACGCAAGATGCCATTTGTAGAGATCGTCAATGGTTGACATGACTCCGCCGTTCGCGCGGAGGTTCCAATGTGGACCATCGTCGGCCCAACGTTTGTCGGCTACCGTGCCCCAATCAAGACCCGATTCCGTGTACCCGTGTGCCATTCGATCCTTGTCCCAATCCGGAATCAAATACCCGGTATCAAGCATCCCCAAAGGCTCAAATAATGTATCACGCAGGTATTGTTCGTACCCTCTGCCGGACAATCGCTCCACGAGAATTCCCAGCATGCTGTACCCCGGATTCGAATAGTCGTGAACGACCCCAGGCTCCGACTCCAATTCGAACGCCCCAAATCTTTCGACCATCTTTTCCGAAGACATCTTGGCGAAATCACCGCCAAAATCACGTCGCAATCCGGAAGTGTGTGTTAGAAGATGATGTATCGTTACCCCACGTTTCGAGCGTGGCAATTCACGTAAATGTTTGCGGATGGGATCTTCGACAGAAATCCGCCCATCTTCTTGGAGTTTCATAATCGCCGCTGCCGTAAACTGTTTTGTAATCGATCCAATCGTAAAAACGGTATCGGTCGTCACCGGAATGCCACGTTCGCGATCGGCGAGGCCATACCCTTTCGCAAGCGCGACCTCGCCGTCCTTCGCTACGAGGAACACGCCCGACATGCCGTTGGCGGAAACGCGAGAGAGGTACTCGTCGAGCCGTACGCCAAGTTCGCCATTGACGGTCTCGTCGATGGCGTGCGCGGACCAAACGAAGGAGGTAGCGCACGAGAACGCTGCAACGGCGACCCGAAGTAAGTAGGACATAGTTTGGTCTCCAGAATTTTTGCGGCAACGTCCATGGTCAAGTCGCAATATTCGCCCGAGATTCGCCATCGATGTCATTCCAAACGAATGTGAGGAACCTTACCGGGCACGAACTATCGTCGATGCGCTCAGGTAGGTCTCACCCGTCGTAAGCGGATTCGGAATGACAACACGGTCAATGACAGTCGAATCGTGAAAAGAGACCAGTACGGTGGATATGACGCAATTGGCCCGGGTAGTGTTTACTCCCAATCCGGGTCTTTGCCGAAAATGAATAGGTGCTGACTGGGTAAGAACTCTTGTAGGTCGACAAGTTCGAATCCCGCTGGATTCCATTCCGACAACACTTGCGCGACAGACATGCGGTGTTCAATTTTGATGTGGCCCGCAGTTTTCCCGTGCAACCGGTATTCCAACAACGCGATCCGTCCGTCTGGTTTCAAAGCCTGGCGCATCTCATCGAGCATCGCCTGCGGCTTCTGAAACTCATGGTAGACGTCCGCCATGATGATCCAGTCGAGCTCGCCTTTCGGCAATTTCGGATTGTCGTCGTCGCCGAGGATTGGTACGACATTCGTGATTTCCTCTTTCTCGCAAAATTCTTTGATCAGCACAATGAATTCCGGCTGGATGTCGACGCCGTAGACTTTGCCATCGGGCGCAACTTGTTTGGCGATCTTCCGGGCATAGTATCCCGTGCCGCAACCGATATCGGCGACCATATCGCCGTTCTCAAGCTTCATGTACTCAAGTACTTCGTAGGGTTGCTCTTCCTTCTCTCGCGAAGGACGCTCCAACCAACCTGCACCGTGGAAGCTCATCACGGCTGCAGGTGTACGCTTTGGAGTCGCTTCGTCTTGTGCAAACGAGACGGCCCCGAAAAGCAGAACACAAACGAAAACGGTCTTTACAATAGTTCGGATATCGAGCGACATGATTTAACCCTCTTACGGTCGGCGTTTCCGCCAGTGTACCGAAGAGCGGAGTCACATGTCGCGAAGACGAAAGTTAATTGCTAAACACCACGTCGCTACCCGGCTCCTTGTAATCATCCCAAGTTCCACCGTTATCTTGCATATCGGTGCCAACACTATACAGGCGGTACCCGTTCGGCCGTGGCTGATAACGCAACGAATCTCCTGTAAATGGATCGATGGCCGGATTGGAAAGATAGTCGGGCACGAGCGCATCCAAGGAGTTCGGATACGCGCCGCTTTCCACACGGTACGCTTCAACGGCCGCAACGGTGATCGCACCCTGTAAACGGGTGTCGCGAAGTGTATACGCGGCCATCGTCCGCGCCATCGACGGCATGATAGCGTTGGAGATCACATTTGGCGTGAACCCGTCGAAATCCTCTATCAACGGCAAGGCCTCGTAATAGGGGAGCGCAGAATACTGCAAGAGCCGATCGTAATCGTCCCGGTACTGATTGAAGTAGCGCACCAACTGTTCGTCGGGAATGCTCCGCAATGCCACGGCCATGATTTGTGAAGAGGCGCCCTCGTCTTCCCCGGCGAAAATCAGGGATCGAACGGTTTCCCCACTCCCACCGACGTCTTCAAACCAATTCATTGTATACGCCTGCTCGTTCATCAGCGTCTCCCAATGCGGCAACGCGTTCGCTTGCACGTCGTCCAAAGAAGCAATCACGGCACGATATTCGTCGGCAGACATTTGACCCTCGGTCATGAATTCGATGAGTGAACTGGTGCCGATATGGCTGACGGCGACACCTACGAGTCCGTTAATCAGCGGACCGCCGCGCCCAAGCTCGTCGCCAAATTGAATGATCGTCTGGTAATCGTCAATCGCCGCTACGTAGTCGCCTCGCGACACGTTGTACTCCGCGTCGAGTCTCGTTATGCGCGCGATCCTCCGCCAGATGGCGAGGAACGGCAGGTTGGTATTCGGGCCGTCCATTCCGATGGGCATGGCAATATTGCCGACATCGATCCCATGCCGTAACAAGTCCAGAGCGTCGTGCATTTCCGTGTAATTGGCCCACTCTTCATCGGTCAACGGTTCGCCTGCAGCAAGACGGCGGTAAACGTCTTCCCAAACGTCCATGTCAGTCGCCATTGGATCTTCGAGCAGTTCCCATGCCTTGAGAAAGAAATGCATTCCGTTGTCTTCGGGTATGTCGGAAGAATGAATCGGGTCAGGGAGGCCATCCCCGTCTGCAAGGTCAGCCGCGTTCATTAACGCGTTAGTGAGCAGCGCCGCAAACGCCTGTTCGGCCTCGGTTCCCAATGGCTGCGATGGCGCATCGCCCGTCGAATCGATGTTGGATGATTGTTCCGGTATCGAATCTGGGTCGACCGATTCGGTTACCGGTTCGGAGACAGTCTGCGTCGCGCTCAGTGCATCCGCCCGTTCCGAGTCCGACTGGGCTGTTGTACGATCGATTTCCGACGTCTCGACATTTTCCGCGATACGCCATCCCATGACACTCGCGGCCAACACCGCGGCAACACCGAACCCAACTGCGAGTTTCTTGGTCATGATTGCTATTCCTCCAAATCCTAGCGCGGCGGTTGCGGAGAGTCCACCGGAAACGGCATGTCCCGCTAACGCCTGTTTACCGAGTGCGCTCACCAATGTCCGGGACAAAACGCCCCCCTGCGCATCGGCGGACAACCCGGCGGTCAATGCGGAAACGCCCGCGGTTATCCCGCGACGTTGGAGGAAAGAACGAATTTGGATGAGACCACGTTGCGCATGATGCCGGACCGTCGATTCGTCACGTCCCAGGTCCTCAGCGATCACACGATAGGACTGCGCTCCCAGAAAATGGCGAACGACAGCGTTACGCTGTGCATCAGGCAATGATGCGATCGCTTCATCTACGTTGCGTGCAATCGCTGACCAGTCGGGACCGGTTTCGGGTTGCACGTTAGTCGCATACGCAATTTCGCGTTCACGCCGCCTCGATTCCGCTTTCAACCGATTGAGCGCCAGGTGCGTTGCGATGGTGTGTAACAAGCCACCAAGGGATTCACCGCGAATTCGCCGCAGCTGTCCAACGCTCAGGAATGACTCCTGAACAACTTCTTCGGCATCGGCCGTGTTGCGTAAGATCCGGTCGGCAGCCGCGAACACCATTTGCGCGTGACGGCGGACCAGCTCGCCGAAAGCATCGGCATCTGCTTCCCGTTGCCAGCGTTGTATGAGCGTCCGGTCGCTCTGATCCATCAATCGCATCCTATTCCTCCGTCTATATTACAACGCGGGCGGCTAAAAGCGGGATGGATTCATCGGTACTCCAATGAGGAGTTACGGTTTTCTACACATTTGCACGTGAGCTCGTTCGCCGACTTCTGGAGGATTTCTTGCGATTTCTCAATGGACAGATGCCCATTTCGGCGCAAGAGACTGGCTCTCTACTCACTCTTGGCTAGACAAATCCGAATGTTTATGGTAGTTAGTGGTGAATGTGTCTTCGCAAATCGATAGCCCTTGTCCTGCTTTTACCATTCATGGGCTGCCCGCGCTCTGCCTGCATCGAGGGGGAATTCGAGCCGCGCATGCATCACCGGCACGTCACAGTCGGCGTGGAACGGCTGTGTTACACCGTGTTCGTACCGGATGATTACGATCCGTCCCGGGAGTGGCCGTTGCTCCTCTATTTCCACGGGTTGCATCAGGCGGGGATTGATGGACTTGAACCGCTCGACAAAGGGATTGGCCCCGTACTTCGACAGTTACCTGAATTGTATCCGTGCATCGTCGCGATCCCGCAGCTTCCGTTCCAATACTCGGGGTTTGGAAAGGGTCATGTCGTCACCGATGCGGTCATGGACGACGTACGAAACAATTTCAATATTGATGATCAGCGCTTGTACGTCACTGGGGCGTCATCGGGTAGCTCGCGCGCGTTGCTGTATGTCGCGAGTAAACCGGACATGTTCGCGGCACTCATTCCAGCGGCGGGTCCAGTGCCGCCGATATTCGCGCCATCACTAACTCAGGTTCCAATTCTGATGTATCACGGAACCCACGATGCCGTCGCCCCGATCACAGATTCCCGCGCACTACGCAATGCCATTGCACAAGCTGGTGGCGATGTGGAGCTACGCGAAATTCCTGGGGGCACGCATGAAATATTTTTCGGTGTGTATTCCGATCCCGGATTGATCGCTTGGCTGTTTTCAAAGTCACTGGATTAGTTCACTTGCCGATCTTCATCTTCCCAGTAGGGTTTGCGCAAGTCACGTTTTAGGATTTTTCCCGCGCCGCTCTTGGGCAAGGGTTCGGATTCGAAAGTGATACTTTTCGGCGTCTTGTATCCCGCGATTTGCGTTTTGCAGTGCGCGATGAGTTCGTCGACGGATACGTCTTGATCCGGTTTCAACACGACGACGGCATGGACGGCTTCCCCCCACTCCGGGTGTGGTATGCCAACAACCGCCGCTTCGAGTACGGCGGGGTGCGAGTAGATCGCGGTCTCGACTTCGGTTGAATAGATGTTTTCGCCGCCGCTAATGATCATGTCTTTCGCGCGGTCTACGAGATAGAGGTAGCCATCATCGTCCATGTAGCCGACATCGCCGCTGTGCATCCAGCCGTCTTTTAATGCTTCCGCACTGGCTTCCGGCATATTGAGATAGCCTTGCATGACGTTGGGCCCTCGGAAACACACCTCCCCCACTTCGCCGGTCGGAACGAGACTGTCGTTTTCGTCGACGATTTGGACTTCGGTGTTGATGATGGGTTGACCGCATGATTTGAGGCGAACGGACTCTTTCGATCCGGGGGGATGCTTGTGATCTTCGCTCGGAAGAATGGTGACGAGTTGTGCGGATTCCGTCATGCCGTACCCTTGAATGAAATCACAGGGAAGCGTATCCATCGCTTTTTGCAATACGGCTTCAGGAATGGGTGATGCACCGTAAATGACGACTTTGAGCGACGAGAGATCGTATTGCTTAACAGCGGGATGATTGATCACCATATTGATCATCGTCGGTACAAGGATCACATGTGTCACGTTGAAATCCTGAATAGCCTTCAGTGTCGCCTCGGGTTCGAAACCCGGGATAAACGCGTGCTGCCCGCCGCCCATCGTTACGGAAAACGTCGTGCCCGCGTCCGCGAGATGAAACATCGGCGCTACGTGGAGGTATACGTCGCCGGACGCGTATTGGAGCGCGTTCAGTCCATTCAAGGCATTCGACACGACGTTGGTGTGCGATAGCATAACGCCTTTGGCTCGACCCGTCGTTCCGCCTGTGTAGAAGATGCTCATCAGGTCCTCATACGATCGATCCGCATCCGCTACTGGTTCCGCTGCGCTGACCAAGCTCTCATACTCGTGCGCGCCTTCAGGCGGCTCAGCGCTGCCCACGTAGATGACATGTTTTAGCGCGTCGGAATTTGCCTTTATCTCGTCGAGCATCGGGACGAAGGAATCGTCAACGACAATCGCTTTGCAACCGGCATCGTTCAACTGAAAGACGATCTCCGGTGCGGCAAGGCGGGTGTTGAGGGGCACAATCACGCCGCCTGCCCACGCGACGGAGTAGTTCAATTCACCGTAGGTCATGTTGTTGTGCATCAGGATGGCAACAAAATCGCCATCCCCGAGACCGAGGTTCTGCAACGCGCCAGCGCTTCGTTGAACCCGCTCCAACAGTTCGCCCCACGTGCGTCGTTCGGATGAGTCGATGAACGCAACTTGATTTCGGCGCAGCATCGCGGCACGGCGAAGTCCATAGGTCACTCGCATTGCTTGTCGCTCCTTTAATTGTCTCGTTCTAGTTCGTACGCAGGGAAGGCGGCCCGTTCAACGATTCGGGTTGAACGGGTAAGTTCGGCTCTGGCCGATTGGTGAATCGTTCGAAACTTTCCTCGTGCTTACTCGTAAGCTCAATCGGATGCCCCCCGATAAACGAGGCCACGGTTCGCGAACTCGCTTGGCAGAGCTTGCCGCTGGTGATGATGACATCGGCGATCTTACCGGGGTCGAGCGATCCAATATCACTGTCTTTACCCAGAATCTTGGCCGCATTTAGCGTGATGGATGCCACTCCAGCGTCCTGGGACAAGCCGTGCGCCACCGCCATGCCCGCGTGGACGGGCAAGCGCCGGGCGTATTCGGATCCGCCCGTGGCGATACAGAAATCGACACCCGCCGCTTCGAGTTTGCCGGGGTTGCCGAAGTGGGCGTCGAAGGGCGTGTGGTCCCTGATCGGATACGCGTAGACCGTGTTGACGATGACCGGGATCTTCTTGTCCGCGAGCATGTCGGCACATTTCCAGGCCTCCGCGCCGCCAAGAATTATCGGCTTTAGGGCAAACGTCTCGGCGAAATTCACGGCCTCGAGAATTTGCTTGTACGTGGAAGCGATAAACATTACGGACTTCTCGCCGCGCACGTATGGAATCATTGCCTCAAGTTTCACGTTCACAGGCAAATCAGTCTTGCCGTCGTCGGCCAATGCACGCGTCTCGGCGTAGAGTTGCGCATCCTTGATAAACGCTTCAATCTCCTCTATAGACTCGCGATGATCTTTTAAGCGTTCCTTACGCTTCTCCCGGTCGAGATCGGTCGACAACGAAGGCAAGTCGACGACCAACCCAATTTCGGGATCGCGCAACATCTCGGGCATCGTCCAACCTGAGAGCTGGATCAACCCCGCGCCACCCGAAACAATGCCGCCACCGGGTCGCACGGCGGCGGTTGTGATCCCCTCGCACGCCGCTACATTTACGTGAGAGCTATGCGGATTGACGGCGGATACCGCCCTGATATCGGGCTGAAACATCGCGAGTTCGCGCGTGTCATTGGTCGCGTTGATGCGCGGAATTTCGATGAGGCCTAGTCCGGTATCTGCATTGATTAGCCCCGGATAGACGTGTAAACCAGCCGCATCCACAACGGTATGATCATCTGGAATCGAGACGGATGCACCAACGGTCGTTATTTTTCCGCCTTCAATTAACACCGTACCGTTGGCGATTGGGTCGCCGCTTACGGGATGAACCGTTGCACCGTGAATCGCAT
>JAJDAB010000572.1 GCA_029262095.1 Candidatus Hydrogenedentota bacterium | reverse complement strand
TACGATCCCGCCGCGCTCGACGTACCGGGCGCGAAGTTGTTGGGGGATCGGCAACTCGTCTTTCTCCGCGATTGGGCTCAGGATTGGGGCGGCGCGGACATGAAAGCCGCCCTATCGCAAACAATCTTCTGCGGCGGAGCGCATCTACACGGTAAATACGACGGGCGGTTGTACGCCGATCTCGATAGTAATGGTTGGCCGCAGACCGGTCGCAACAATGCGCTACGTGAAATTCGAAAAGCCCACGCCATCATGATCGCAGGCGACCAACATTTGGGATCGATCGTTCAACACGGAATCGACGATTGGAACGACGCCGGCTATTCGTTCTGTGTCCCGTCCATTGCCAACCTGTATTTGCGTTGGTGGGATCCACTAGAACCGGGGAAAAACCGGCAATCCGGTATGCCCGATTACACCGGCGAATTTCTCGACGGGTTCGCAAACAAGGTCACCGTCTGGGCGGCTGCGAATCCGGAACGGAGGCCAAACACCGACCTGCTCACCACCCGCGCCGCGGGATTCGGCGTCGTACGATTCAACAAACCGGATCGAACCATCACGTTCGAATGTTGGCCGCGAAACGCGAGCGTCGAGACCGCGACCCAATACGAAGGCTGGCCTAAGACGATATCGCAGTTCGATAACTTCGGTTCGGGGAGTGAATGGCAGCTCCCCGAAATTCGTGTCACCGGAGCGACCGACCCCGTAATTCAGGTAATCGAAGAAGCGTCCGATGAGATCATTTATACGGTCCGCGCTAAAGGAACGACTTTCGTGCCAAGAGTTCTTGAATCAGGTAAATACAAGGTTAAGGTGAGGGACGATTTGAGGACCAGGACTATCGCCGCATTGAATGCCGCCAAGCAAGGCGCCGATACCATTGAGGTAAGCTTCTAAAGCGTTTCCATGTTGACGTGTCGGATATCTCAATATTCGCCCGATCTATATGATCTCCATTTAAGGGGTGTAGGAGGACGTTGCGGTCTGGCATCTCAGATTTAGACTGATCTAGTGCAAATACGATTCATTCGTTCGGATTCTTCTGTCGATCCCTTTGCTCCTAGGTCATCAATCATTTCCTGCAGCTCTTCAGCACCTATTTCTTTAAACTCGGTTTTCTCTCCTACTCAATTTGATGACATAAGTCATATCAAATATATACAGGGTCCATCCGCGAAGGTTTCAAGTTGTGATTTATCTTCGGTATCATGTTTTTGCCAGATATAAACTGACTACTCGAAGACCTTTGATGTTCCAGATTGGGAGGGTACATCTAGTGCCAAAAATTGGTTCAGACACAAAACAACAAATCAACGAGTATTTGCGAGATGAACGCCGAAAGCTTCGCCTCACACTTATCGGTTCGGCAGGAACGATTATCGTCATCGTAAGCCTCATGGCAGGCGGAACCAACTGGCTCCTCAAAACGCACACAAACACCCTAGTGCAGGCAGCCATCAACGATACCAAAAGCGAATCTCTACGTCGGATAAATGAACTAACAAAAGAATTCGAAAAGCAACGCACAGAGATGAACTCTATTCTGGGAAGTTCAAACCAATCACTAGGTTACCTTCGAGCGACTAAGGAAGCCGCTGAGAAATCTAGAGATGACATAGCCAGTTCAGCGGAACTTCTTAAAAGAGAAACAGCAAGGGTCAGTATTGACATTGCGGAATCGACAAAAATTCTTCAGAGGGCACGAGATTCAGCTCCAGAGTACCTAACAGCTGTTGAGAAGTTCGAAACGCAACAAAATGCCCTCAGGGATGCGCTTATCCTTGATGATGGGTTCCTAGCTCAAGTACGAAGCGAAATACTCAAGTCCTATATACCGGTGGGGACAATCGTCGCATGGACTGGGCGTGTAGACGAAGACTTACCAGGAGGTTGGGAACTCTGCGATGGCCTTAACGGAAGACCAAAACTCGATGATGACCGATTCTTGATGGGTGTTCGCACAAGCGGTGAAGTCGCCAGGGGCGGAAACAATGCGATTGCAATGGATGACGGCCACAATCATGGCGGAAAAACTAGTCGGCAAAACTCGACGAGACTTGCCAATCTAAATTCGGGCACGCAAAGCGAGTTTCCGGACATACACGATCATCTGATTGGAATTGACGGTGCTCACGACCACGGAGGAGAGAATCGACCCAAATTCTACGGTGTTACATGGATTATCAAAGTGAGCTGACGGCAATCAAAGACGGTACTGACTGAACGAAAACTACTCGTCCCGCCCGGTTGCTGACGGCTCCCGAGTTTCACCAGCTCGCCATGGTGCTGCCTGAAGCCGAATGGCTCGCGAACATCACCAACGAACACACACGCCGGGCCTACAACAATTCTCTATACGAGTTTGCAGACTTCTTCGGCCTCACACGTTTGGAAGAATTCCGACAGGTCACCCGCGCCCACGTCATCGCGTTCTGCTATATGAAAGTGGCGTTGTCTCGAATGCGTACTCTATCAGTAAACAATCTTCGTGTACTTCGTGGTGAATCATAATTCAGCGATAGACGCTATTCCACACGAATGATTCGTTCATCCTCGAAGACCTGCCCAAACATATCCGTTGTGCGAACGTGAATGACATGTGTGCCCGCTGCTGGGTTTTCCGGCAATGCCGTCGCCCAGACATGGGTCGATTTCGAGGCCCGTGGCAACGTGCGTCCAGCCGCCGGTGGTAGGTAATACTCGCGTTCTTTCAGCGCAAGAAAGTACGGGTCTTCACGTTCGGTCAACGTCATCGACGTCCATGCGCCTTCGTCGCCCAATCGCATCTCGACCGTTGACTGTGACGACCCCATAAAAACATTCACGATAACTTCATGGTTTTTTGCATCGGCAGTCGTGACGGACTCCGGCGCAAATATGCTCATTTGAAAGTCTTCCGGCCGGCGCGAAGCTTTGTACTTGAGCGAATACTCATTACCCTTGAACGTCGCAACCGAGTAACCGTTCGGCGTGCCGTCGCTCATGAGCGCATGCGGAATGCCCCACTCGTCTTTCAAACCGCTCCACCAACTGCCGGATACGGTCCCGTGCACAAGGTGATGATGATCCGCGAGTTTGTCGTCTTCTTTTTCCACGAAGAACGTGCCTTGCCGATGCCAATGCGCGGATAGAGAAAACGTGTTCGCATGTCCTTCCAGTGCGTGCAACAACGCGTGCCGGTCGTCAACGCTCATGAGCGGAATGTGCATCATCACGACGACCAACCGGTCTTTATCCACGTGTTTCAAGTCATTGCGAATAAACTCAAGCTGACGTTCGCCAATTTCGCCGTGGTATCCATCGCCATCCCAGGCCACATTGTCCAGAACAATGAAATGGACTTCACCATAATTAAGCGAGTAATAGGCCGGACCGTAAATGCGCTCGAACGTTTCATCGGACTCGCTATCCAGCGGCGTATCCATGTTGAGGTCGTGATTGCCGATTACGTTGTACCACGGCGTTCCTATGCGCCCGATGACGCCGTTCAAGACTGGAAACACGGTCAGGTCGTTGAACACGATATCTCCGAGTGTCACGCCAAATGCGGCATCAAACCCAATCAGTTCTTCGACGATATCGTGCGCGATGTAATTCACTTCCTCCACGTTGCGCGGCTGTGGATCGCCGAAAAAGATCACTTTGAACGTGTCCGATTCTTCCTGCGGATATAGCGGAAAATCCACGCTCGCCGGAAGCGCACCCGTCGGCGCCACGCCCGCGAACTTCGAATCTTTCGAGCCATCAGGTTTGTGACTGTAGTAGTAACGAGGCAATTGCTGATCGTTTATTGCAGACCGCCAGTTCGTTGGTTTGACTACGAAGACGATCGCTTCCGCCCCGATGGGGAGTTCATACTTTCCCTGAGCGTCCGTCATAACGACGTCCTTGCCATTGGAAACACCAACCCCGTCAACGCCCGCTTCACCGCTATCCCGCACGCCATCGTTATCCGAGTCGTGATAGACAACACCTCGAACGGTGTCTTGCGCTAACGCGGTTCCGCAAGTCGCTACTGCAATGGCAATTATGTATCTTGAAATAGGCAGATGACTCATGTGTGATTCTCCAATTCCTTTGTATTGATGTGATCTCTATTCAGACGCCGGTTGAACATTGTCGTCTACCACAATAAAATTCGCGGGCAATTCCCGTTCAGTATCCGTGAGAAAACCATCGCCATTCACATCCCGCAACATGGAACCAAAGGTATCACGTACGCCGATATACGCGCCGCTCGGCTTGAACGCGTGCATCCACCCCGTCCATGAATCCATTTCCACGTCGACCCTAACATATTCGTTTACGAGTCCATGTCGAAATTTGGCGAGATCCTGAGCACCGCCGACGAACATGTGCTCCCAATCTTTCTCAACCGGCTCTTCCAGGTCCAGCCAGCTTCCGCCACCGGTAATCACGTAATGCACATGCTCTTTATACCCGCGCTCGTATTCGTGCGTATGGCCGCTGAATACGGCAGCAATATCATATTTCTCCAGTAGCGGCACCATTTTGTCCCGCAACAGGCCGCTGCCATCCGTCCACAATTCGCAATAGG
>JAJDAB010000571.1 GCA_029262095.1 Candidatus Hydrogenedentota bacterium | reverse complement strand
TTTGTAGCACAGCAATCGCGCGTAAACGATGTCGATACCGCGCTGGTGACGGCAATGAGTTTTGGAGGCACGCACAATGCGTTGGTCATGCGCCGCATGAATTAGCGGCCACAACCGAAGACCTTCCCGTTATGGAACTCTCGATTACATCGGCATTCTTGGCGTTAGCGGCCATCTCCTGCTTGGGGTTGGCCGTGCTCGTTGTGCTGCGCACCCATCGGCGCACGCTGCAACTGCTATTCGCAACGTTGTGCGTCAACATGGCGTTGTGGGCGCTGGGCGTACTCGCAGTGATTCAGAGCGATACGGTTGCGCAAGCCGATTTTCGGGTGCGTGCGACGTTTATCGTTTCAGCGTTCTTGCTCCCCTCGTTTTATCAGTTCGTGTGCTACTTCCCGAAGGGCCGGTTCGATGGTTTCCGTAGTCTGCTAACGTTTTTCTATGTGTGTGGCGTGTTCTTCAGTCTTGGAGCGTTTTGGCCGGGTGAAGGCTACATTCGCGGAATCATCATGCCCAATGCCCCGAACGCTGGCGACGTGGTCATGCCGCAGGTCGACTACGGGCCAGTTTTTCACGGGTACTCGGTAGTCATTGGCATCTGTTTTCTTGCGCTCCAGGCCAACCTCATTCGTAAAATACGGCGTTCGACAGGGATTGAACTCCGCCAGATTCAGCACGTACTGCTCGGCGTGTTTGGCATGACGTTTTTGGCCCTGTTCACGAATGTCTATGCCCCCGCAGTAGGTGTCACGACAATGGAAGCCTACGGGCCTGTCTTCATTGTGGTGCTCGTCGCCTCGTTCAGCTACGCGATGGTGCGGTATCAGCTGCTCGATATATGGGTCATTATTTCGCGTACCGCCGTCTATTTCGTGGCGACGGCGTTCGTTGTACTGACCTTCTTCACAAGCATTTCGGTTGTGCGCTGGAGCTTCCTCGCACTGCCCTTCGACAATCTACCCAACGTCGAATTCGTATCGACATTGATTTCAGCCGTCGTGATCGCATTTGTATTGGCGCCGCTTAACGAGCGCATGCAACTGTTGGCGAACCGCACTATTCTCAAACGGCGGTACGATGTTAATCAGATGTTGGCCCGGGCGAGTAAGACCGCCGCGCAACACGTGAAACTGGACGATTTACTGCGGGGCGTTTGTGAGGAGGTTACGTCAACTATCGGTGCAGAAAATTCGCGCGTATTGTTGTGCGATGAGAAAGATCCGCAAGTCCTGGTCACGGAGTATTCGAGTATCGAGGGTGAAGAGGACATCCGGGATACGCGGTTGGCGGCATTAGTAAACTATACGCGTGCAAACAGCGATCCACTTGTACTCGGTGAACTCTCACGAATCGCAGTATCGGCATCGGACATCGAAATCGTCAAGCTCCTTGAGGAAATGGATACGGAATTGTGTGTGCCGTTGAAAACGTCATCGAATCTGGCTGGCGTGCTGATGCTGGGTCCGAAATACTCGAAGGACATCTATTCGTACGAAGACGTGACTGCGTTCACTTCTATGGCCAACCCGCTAGCCACGGCAATTGTAAACGCGCGATTGTATCGCAGACTGGAAGAGGCGAACCTCCACCGTGAGCGAATCCTGCGCAACATGCGCGGCGGCGTCGTCGCGGTCGATACGGCCGGACGGATCACGACGTTCAATCAGGGAACCGTTGAAATTCTCGGACGCGTTGAGCTGGGCGCACACATGGACGTGTTACCCGATGAAATTACGCAGGTGTTGCGGAAGACCCTGGATGAAGAACGAAGCATTCGAGACTTTGAAACGGAAATATTCAATCCGCGAGAAGAGTCGATTCCGGTCGTAACCTCCTCCGCTCCGCTTCACTCCGGGGACGGCACCCTAACGGGTGCGATGATTATGATTTATGACCTGTCCCAGGTGAAACGCCTGGAGCAACACGTCAAGCGGGCCGATCGTCTCTCATCAATTGGCACGCTTGCGGCCGGTATGGCGCACGAAATCAAGAATCCATTGGTCTCGATCAAGACTTTTAGCCAGTTGCTGCCTAAGCGCTTTGATGACGAGGAGTTCCGAACGGGATTCTCCGATATCGTCCCATCCGAGGTTGATCGAATCGATTCAATTGTCACACGTTTATTAGATTTCGCACGTCCGAAAAAAGCTGATTTCGCCCCGCACAACATTCGTGCTATCATCGAGGACGTGTTCGCGCTGGTGGAGAATCAAACGCGTGCACAAAATATTGACGTTGAGACTTCCTTCCCCGGTCCCGCAGTCATCATCTACGGTGATGAACAGCAGTTGCACCAAGTCTTCTTGAACTTGGTACTAAATGCGGTAGACGCTATGGAAAATACGACAGAGAAGACGTTGAGCGTGTCGGTTGAATATGGCCGCACGCATCTTCGCCCGAAAGGTCAATCCCCGCTTCTCGAAGCGGAATGCGCAACAGTCTCGTTCTCGGATACCGGCAGTGGTATGAACGAAGAAGCGGTTGATCGCATATTTACACCGTTCTTCACGACGAAGGACACGGGAACAGGCCTGGGACTTTCTGTGGTGCATGGAATTATTACAGAGCACGGTGGTCAGATAGATGTTCACAGCACGCCCAATCGTGGCACAACGTTTGTCATTACAATACCGTTGGCATCCGCGGCCAAGGTGATGGACGAGGCGTCGGCATGAACGTATACCTCATCATTGCCGATGACCGGGCATTGCGAGATACCGTAAAGGCGACGATGTCGCCGAGCGATGTGCTCTTTTTCGAATCGACGCAAGAGGGCGCGTTGCGGCGATTGGTGACGATCGATCCCGATGTCGTGCTGATCGACGACTCGCCATCATTGGGAAGCGAGGCAATCAAGAATGTCTTGAGTGCCCATCCGAATGCGCCGGTCCTCGCGCTCACAGCCCACGCTGACGCGGAATCGCTTGCTGAATTCACGCTTGCCGGTGCCCGCGCGAGTTTGGCCAAACCATTTTCTTGCGACGCAATCCTGGAAAAATTGACGGAATTACAAGTGTCATCGGCGGAGAGTGATGTGCGTGTCTTGGCCTCGCAGACTCCGCCGGAGACCACGCACGAAGAACCCACGGGTTCACAATACAGAACGGTAATGCGTTGGTTGACACGAATCGCTTCTGGCAAGCGAAGCGCTTCAAGAATTTCACAATCGCTTCTGGAAGTATTGGATGACGTTTTTGCTGTGACACGCTGCACTATTCTCTTCGAATCGGAGGGCGTCGCCAAAGTGGCGGCGAGCATGGGATTGCCCGATGCGATCGCGAGCGACCTGGAGTTACCGTTAACGGAAGGCATCATGGCATGGCTACGGCGTCAACGAAGCATGGCGTCGCTAGAAGATTTTCCAGATCGTCATCCCGTCCGTAGAGAAATGGTTGTCCTTGGCGCATCGATTGTAGTGCCCATCGCGACAGGGGACGATGTCCCCGGCGCGATTCTGCTTGGCGCACGATCGGCAGGAACCTCGTTTGGCACGGAAGATAGGGAATTGCTCAGTATATTGAGCAAAGGCGCCGCGACTGCGTTGGATCACGAACGCCGGTTCGGTTCGTTGGCCGTGGAACACGCCGAACTCGCGCAATTCGTCTCCGAATTACCAAGTGGCATGGTACTAATTGCTGTAGATAAATCCGTCGCGCTGATGAACGCACGCGCCGAGTCACTATTGAGTTTGCAGGCGAGTCACGTGTTGGGCCAAAGCGTACAACGCCTTGGTTCGAAATTTGCCAACGTCGCATTGCGCGCCTTGGCCGACGACAAATCACTGTTGCGTCAAGAAGTGCGCGATCCGGCAACGGGTCTCACGTTAGGCCTTAGCGCAACGCCAATGCCAGGCCGCGGCGTCGGAATCGTATTCAACGAAATTCCCAAAGCGCGGACGACTGCCAAAGATATCGCGTACAGCCCATTCTGGGAATACCTCGCGGGGCGCGTTGCCCAGGAAATTAAGAATCCGCTCGTGGCCATCAGCGCGTTCGCCCAATTGCTCCCGCGCAAGTATGACGACGCAGAGTTTCGCAATGAATTTAGCGCGGTCGTCATGCGCGAAGTCAACCGTATCGATGGTGTAGCCGATGCTCTATTCGCCTTTTCGCGCGAACAGCATATGGATACCCACAAAGAGCGTCTCAATGAGATGGTTGAACGGGTTCTAAAGAATTTCTCGGAAGAAATGGAAGCTCGCGCGATTATCCTCGAAAAATCTCTGGACGAGTCCATCGCCGAAGCGTCGTTCGATTCAGACCAATTCGGCAAAGCGATCCAACATGTGCTCCAAAATGCGATGGAGGCCATGCCGGAAGGCGGCGTCCTCCGCATCGAAACGGCTCAACGCAACGGCGACTACCAATTGCGCGTCCGTGATACGGGACAGGGCGTCACGGATCAGGTTCGGCCGCTCATCTTCCTGCCGTTTTTCAGCACAAAAGAGCGCGGTATGGGGTTGGGACTCACCATGGCAAGCCGTATCATGGATAGCCATCACGGATCACTAAAACTCATCGAACAATCGGGCGGCGGGGGCGCGTTCGAATTCAGTCTGCCGAAAACGGGGGGAACCAATGCAGACCATTCTGGCGATTGACGACGAACTCGGCGTACGCGAATCGTACAACATTACACTGCGTGACGATTACCGGGTCATCACGGCAAACTCGGGCGAGCAAGGCCTCCAACTCCTAGACGAACATCATGCAGATCTTGTTCTGCTCGACATGAAAATGTCGGGCATGAGCGGCATGGAAGTGTTGGATGTCATTGCCGAACGTGAACCGGATTTACCCGTCATCATTGTCACCGGGGTGAACTCCGTATCGAACGCCGTGGAAGCCATGAAACGCGGTGCGACGGAATACCTCATCAAGCCTTTCGATGTCGACGAGATCACGATGATGGTCGGTCGTATTCTGGATGAGCGTCAAAAAGAGCGCGAACTGCGTGTTCTCCGGGAAAACGACCGGTCGGGGTTTGAGTCTATCGTTGGAACATCCGACACCCTAGCCGAAACGATTCGATCCGCACGGCGCGCGATGTTGGTCGATTCGACTGTCCTCGTCACCGGCGAGAGCGGCACCGGAAAAGATATGCTAGCCCGCGCAATACACTCGGGCGGGAGCCGAGCGAAGGAAGCGTTCGTGCCCGTTTCGTGCTGCGCAATCCCAGAGAATTTAGTGGAAAGCGAACTGTTCGGACATGAGCAAGGCGCTTTCACCGGAGCCACAGAAAGGCGAGTGGGTAAAGCACAAGTTGCGGATAGCGGCACACTCTTCCTCGACGAAATCGGTGAAATGCCCCTCGAAGCACAAGCTAAACTTTTGCGGCTGATCCAAGAAGGTCAAATGTACCCGGTCGGCAGTTCGAAAGTGATCGAAGTGGACGTCCGGTTTATCTGTGCAACAAACCGAAATTTGGAAGAACGTATAAAAGAACGTGCGTTTCGCGAAGATTTGTATTATCGCGTAAACGTTTTACCCATCGAAATGCCGCCACTGCGACAACGTCGCACGGATCTACCGGAACTCATTGCACATTTCGTGGCGAAACATCGTTTGCGGACCAACGCCAATGCTTCCGGTTTTGCCGAGGACGCGCTGGTGCGTATGTCGGCATACGATTGGCCGGGGAACGTGCGCGAACTGGAAAACACCGTCGAACGAATACTGGTGCACAACCCGGATGAAGTGATGATTCGCGCGAACCATCTCGACGGCATACTCCCGGCTGACCGTACGACTAGCCACGCCGCGCACGGCTTCGATGAATTGGCCGGGCTGCCGTTGCAAGAAGCGACCGATCGATTGGAACGGCGCCTCATTCTCCAAGCGCTAGAGGATTGCGGACATGTCCAATCGCGTGCCGCGGACCGCCTGGGCACCACGCGCCGAGTATTAAAGTACAAAATGGATCAACTCGCCATCGACACACCGGACATTCAAGAAGCCGCGGGCGAGTAGCGAGTCGTTCAATGGAAATACGCAAAGCCATCATCACGGCCGCCGGTCGTGGCGCCCGCCTCTACCCCGCTGCCACGACTGTGGACAAAGGCATGCAACCGTTGGTCGATCAGGACGGTCTTACGAAACCAACGTTACAGATCATCGCGGAAGAAGCGCTTCAGAGCGGCATCGAACAGGTCGCCGTTGTGTGTGCGCCGGGCGATGAGGCCGCCTACCGACAACGCTTTGACGCTCTACGAGAAAACCTGCTCGATGCCTACCCCAATGTCGCATGGGCCCAAGATGAAGCCGCTCGAATCGATGATTTGATGGGGCGTTTAACGTTGTGTGTCCAAGACGAACCTCGAGGGTATGGACATGCAGTGCTCGCCGCACGAGATTTCGCGTCGGACGATGCGTTCCTATTGCTGCTCGGCGATCACCTCTACCTCTCACACCGGCCCGGCGAGCGTTGCGCCGCGCAATTGTTGGCGGCGGCAAAACGCGAA
>JAJDAB010000570.1 GCA_029262095.1 Candidatus Hydrogenedentota bacterium | reverse complement strand
GTACCGGCCGACGACTTGACCGACCCGGCGCCCGCGACAGCCTTCGCGCATCTCGACGCCATGACGGTGTTGTCACGACGCATTTCTGAACTCGGTATTTATCCTGCGGTCGATCCGCTTGACTCGACCAGCCGGATTCTCGATCCGGCGATCTTGGGCGAAGAACATTATCGGGTCGCACGCGGTGTGCAGGAAATCTTGCAACGCTACAAAGACTTGCAGGACATCATCGCCATCCTCGGAATGGACGAACTGTCTGATGAGGACAAAGCGATTGTCGGTCGCGCACGCCGAATTGAGCGATTCTTGTCGCAACCCAACTTCGTTGCCGAACAGTTCACGAATATCCCGGGGAAATACGTCACGCTCTCCGAAACGATATCGAGCTTCGCTGAAATACTCAATGGCGATCACGATGCACTGCCTGAATCTGCATTCCTCTATTGCGGTGCCATTGGCGATGTCGTCGACAAAGCCAATGCGATGAAGGCGTAGCGTCATGGCCGACCCTGGCACAAGTTTGGAATTCGCGATCTACACACCGAAAACCGAGCCGCTGAATATTGAAGCGAGCGAGGTCGTCCTTCCCGGTGCCGAAGGCGTCCTTACCGTACTTCCTCAACACACGTCCTTGCTGACCGCGCTACGGCCCGGCGTCATGATTGTCGTCGACCCGGAGGGCGGCGAACGGCACTATGCCGTCCACGGCGGGTTCGCTGAGGTCTCTCGTGATCGGATTCTCGTCCTCACCGAGTCCTATGAAATGGGCGACGATATTGATGCCGAACGCGCTCACGCCTCGCAACAACGAGCGGAGGAGCGCCTTGGCGCGATCGCCGGCGATCACGACATGACCCGGTCCGAGGCCTCCCTCCTGCGTGCTCAAGCCCGACTGCACGCCCACGGTAGGGACGGCTACTAATTCGATAAATATCGCTGTTATCAATGCCTGGCTACAGTGCTTGCTTTTCCCACCGATGAACAGTACAGTTCGTGATCAAGTAGAGGAAAGGAACGCTCGACTCGTTATGATTAGCCAGGTTCATGTCCTCGTAGTTGACGACGACTCAGTTATCACTGAGTTACTCGGCATTCATCTCGAACGGCAAGGCTATTCAGTATCCGTGGCCTCCAGCGCAACGGACGGACTCAAGCAAATCGGCGAAAAGAAATACAACCTTGTCGTAAGCGATGTTGAGATGCCCGGCATAGATGGCATCGAGTTTCTCGCCACCATTCGCGAAAAGCAACCGGCCATCGGCGTCATCCTCATGACCGCCTACCACGAGAACCATTCGCGAACCATGGCGCTCCGCGCGGGCGCGGACGGCTACATTCGCAAACCGTTCAGCCTAGACCAATTCTCCACTACGTTAGAGCGCGCGTATTGGAATTCGCTCATGCGTGCGGATTCCCTCGACCTCGCATCCGAAGAATCGCACTAGCGTTTCTTCCGCGTGAGGCGGACCGACCCTAATCGACAAGCATGCTTGTTCATTTTCCGCCGGGACTTTTGTCGTTTCCCCCTGATAATATTGCCTACGTGCGCATAGTTCAGCGTTGACCAATACTAATGACTAGCGAAAGCGGGATGAATGGCGAAACTTTGGGGCGGTAGATTCGAGGGCAAAACGGACCGGCTGGTCGAGCAACTCGGCGAGTCGGTGTCGTTTGATGCGCGGTTAGCGCCGTGGGACATTCGCGGAAGCATTGCGCACGCTCGAATGCTCGGTACGTGTGGGATCATCACGAAAAGCGATAGCGCCAAAATTATTTCGGGTCTGAACGCCATTGGTAAGACGATTACCGCTGGCAAATTCACGTTCGATCCTGCGATGGAAGACGTGCATTCGAACATCGAGGCGGCGCTGGTCAAACGTATCGGCGCGGCGGGCAAGCGTCTGCACACGGGCCGTAGCCGCAATGATCAAATAGCGCTCGATCTTCGATTGTGGATGCGCGACCAGATCGATGCCATCGACGAACGACTTCGCGACCTTCAGCGCGCGATCGTAACCTTCGCGGACAAGCATGTCGACGTTATTCTGCCGGGGTGTACGCATCTGCAACATGCGCAGCCGGTCCTCTTTGCGCATCATCTGCTCGCCTACTTTGATATGTTTGCGCGCGATCGTCAACGGTTCGCCGAACTGCGAAAACGGGTCAACGTGTGTCCGCTTGGTTCTGCGGCGATGGCCGGTACGCCCTATCCCATTGACCGAAAGATGGTTGCGGCGGAACTCGATTTCAACGGCGTCACTACAAATAGCATGGACGCCGTATCCGATCGCGATAACGCGATCGAGTTTTGTTCGCACGCGTCGACTACGATGATGCACTTGTCCCGAATGTGCGAAGAGTTGGTGTTGTGGTCGACCCAGGAGTACGCGTACATCGAGATTGGCGACGCATTTACGACCGGATCGAGCATCATGCCGCAAAAGAAGAATCCGGATGTCGCCGAATTGGTACGGGGTAAGACGGGCCGCGTCTACGGTGATTTGAATGCGCTACTTGTCCTTATGAAAGGACTTCCGCTCACGTACAACCGCGACTTGCAAGAGGACAAAGAGCCCGTATTCGATGCTTCCGACACGCTCCAACTTTGCCTTGTAGTCACCGCGAAAATGATCCCGAGTATCAGAGTAAATCGGGCGCGAATGAAGGAAGCGTGCCGTGATGGATTTCTCGAAGCAACAGACTTGGCCGACTTCCTCGCTGAACGGGGCGTTCCGTTTCGCGAGGCACACGGCATTGTGGGCAAGCTCGTGCTGTATTGCACCAAGCACAAGAAACGGTTACCCGAGCTGAGCGTTGAAGAATTGCGTACGTTCTCGAAGGTCTTCGATGCGAACGCGCTGACAGCGATCGAACTCGACGCGATGCTTCGTCGCCGCGATCAACCCGGGGGCACGGCTCCACGGCGGGTCAAAGCTGCATTGAAGCGTGCGAAGAAAAGCCTTTGAGCATCACGATGCGCGCGGAGCAATGATGATGATGAAATGCGTCATGTCGAGCGACATGTTTGTCTAAGTAGATTTCTCGGCTTCGCTCGAAATGACGTTTACGGAACGACGTTTACAACGAAAATTTTAGTACGCTTCACGAAGGGTAAAATATGATAGGGAGGCCTTCCTTTTTTTGTTCAGCGTTGATGTGCGTGGTTTCTTTGGACGTTGCGCAACTCGCAGTAGCCCAGGAGGACTCCAATCTCAGCGATGCGTCGCGGGTCGAAGTCTATAAGACGACCGAAGAAACGAAACTGCGAGTATTTATCTACAACCCCGAGAAGCTCAGCGCGGGCGATGAACGCGGCGCGATCGTGTTTTTCCACGGTGGTGGATGGCGATCTGGGATCCCCGATCAATTTGCGCCTCATTGTCGATTGCTCGCCTCGAAGGGGATGGTGGCAATCACCGCGGAATATCGGCTCACGAAGAAGCACGGTACGCCTGCGTGGCGTTGCTTGGAAGACGCCAAATCCGCGATGCGATATGTGCGCTCGAATGCTGCTGATCTTGGGATCGGTCCCGATCGAATCGCGGTCGGTGGCGGCTCGGCTGGGGGCCATTTGGCGGCGTGCATTGGACTCGATGTCGCCGGGTTCGATGCCGAGGGCGAGGATACATCCGTACCCGCATTTGCGGACGCGATGGTCTTGTTCAACCCTGCATTAAACATCGCTAAACTCCCGGACACGTATCGTTGGCAGGGGCGAAACACAAAAGCTTCACCGTTGCAGCTGGTCAAGACGGACGCGCCGCCGACGCTGATATTCCACGGCACTGCGGACAAGACGGTGCGACACACTCAGGCCGTCGGTTTCGAGAAGGCGATGGTCGAAGCGGGAAACGATTGCCGGTTGGTGAGTTTTGAGGGTGCCGGGCATGGTTTCTTCTTTTTCGGGAGAGGTGACGGATCGGCCTACGAAGAAACCACCTCCGCGATGGTAGCGTTTTTGGAAAATAGCGGCTTTATCGAGAACTAGTCGCGAATCGCTTGTCTTAAACGGTGCAACTACATCTAGCCGATTCTTCGCAGATCACCACACTGACTTGTGGCACGCCCACGTAAAACCGTCACTTTTGTCAATAATCTTTTTTCATCCGTGAAGAAATATGGTACTATTCGCCGAGTGGGGTCCAATCTTGGGGGAACTTGATGGGCGGGACTGACAAGATCCTCGTCGTCGATGACGAGGCCGTTATCCGTGAGCTACTGAGCGATATCCTTGAAGACGAGGGCTATCCGGTCGAGTCACGTCCGAATGCGCCAGCGGCGCTTGACGCGCTCGAGGCGGACGACGATTTTGTCCTCTTGTTCACGGACATCATGATGCCTGAGATGGATGGCATCGAACTTATTCGCCGTGCTCGCAAGATGCGCCCTGCACTAGTCCCGATCGTCATGACTGGTTTCGCCACGCTGGAAACGGCACGCGCGGCGGTCCGCGAAGGCGCTTACGATTACGTGCTTAAGCCTTTCAGTCTCAGCGAAGTGAAGATGGCGGTTTCAAATGCGCTTGAGCGGTATAAGCTTGCGAACGAGAACGTCCACCTCCATTCGATGAACGAGCTGTTCAACATCAGTGAGCAGATCGCATCCATTCACGACGAACATCAACTACTCGAATATGTGCTCGAAGCGGCCATGACCGGAGTCGGAGCATCGCGCGGTTCCATCATGTTGACGAGCGAGGATGGCAAAGCGCTCAGTATCGCCGCGAGCCGTGGCTTGCCCGAAGAAGCGAAGGCCGAACGCATCGCGATGGGTTCGGGCATTTCGGGACTCGTGGCTGAAACAGGCGCGGCATTGCTGATGCCCAATGTCGGCGACGACCCGGAGATTGAACGCCGAAGCCGTCGATTAGAAAACCGATCGTTTATTTCTGTTCCGCTTGAGCACAAGCCAGGGATTTCCGGCGACACCTCAGGCGATGCGCAACGCGTGCTTGCCGTCATCAACGTCACCCAAAAGCACGAAGACCATTCATTTAGCGAAGGCGACTTAAAGCGACTCAGTATTATTGCGAATCATGCCTCGGTCGCGATAGAAAATGCCCGGCTCATTCGGGATATCGACGACGCGCACCTCGAAACTATCCACGCGATGGCGCGGCTGCTCGAGGCGAAAGACCCGACGACCATCGATCACAGCCGCCGCGTGTGTAATGCTTCGATCGCGATCGCACGTGCGTTGGGCATCACGGAAGAAGAGATCACCACGCTGACCGTCGCCAGTCACTTTCACGACATTGGAAAAATCGGCGTCCCGGACACAATCCTGCTCAAACACGACGCACTGTCGAGTCCGGAATGGGAGACGATTCGTCAACATCCCGTCATTGGGTACGACATATTGAAGCAGGTGAAACGCTTGTCTCCAAAACATCTGGACATCGTCCGCAGCCACCACGAACGCTTGGACGGGTCCGGCTATCCCGACAAACTGAAAGGCGACGCCATCTCGCCGCTCGTACGCATCGTATCCGTCGCAGACGCCTACGACGCCATGGCGCACGACATGCCGTTTCGTAAAGCACTGTCGACGGCGCAAGTCGTTGAACAGCTTGGTGAGGGCAGCGGCACACAGTTTGATGAGGATGTCGTCGCGACGGCGATTCGTCTAGCGGAGTCAGGCCAACTCGACGGCGA
>JAJDAB010000569.1 GCA_029262095.1 Candidatus Hydrogenedentota bacterium | reverse complement strand
CGCGGTGCTACCACATCGCGATGTGTGCGTCGAACATTTGGCGGGTGGGAATACCCGACGTCAACATTTCGCGTAGGTAGCTCGGCTCTGTTTCGCGCCGCGTGAGGGATCGGTAATAGGCCTGCCGTGCGAAGGCTTCGTGCATTGGTACTAGAGTTGGATTCTCGTTGTCGCCGATGAAAACCGGAGTGTTCATCTTGGGGGCGAGTGCGGCTTCCTTGCTCATTGGGCGTGCGCCCCAACGCAGTTCCGGTGGATGATTCGGGTCGAAAGACAAGTCGAATAACCGATCTTCGAGATCGGCGAGCGTCAGTTTCACTTTATCGCCGGCAGAGTTCGTGTAGTGTAACGACTTCTCGTTGAATATCTTGTTCTTTTCGTGCGTGACCACTAGGGCCAGGTCGGAACGTCCCCATAGTCCCCGCCGATCCCAGCGAGACAAGACGACGCTTTTCGGATCGCGATCGAACCAGCGGATGGTACTGTCGATCCACTCTTGCAGCGCGAAATATTTGGATCGCGCGTCGACATCTTGCCACGCACTCGACCAACTACCCCATCGGCTATCCGAGCGGTATACGTTCTCGGTACGCGACGCCTCGGGAAATGGTATAGCGCCGTTGGCTTGGACTTCTCGCCATGCTTCTTGAACAAACTGATCTCGTTGCTCGAACATGGCGACCAGTTCGTCCGCGTAGTCCTCGATTAATTCGTAGGGGTCGACGGTCGTTTTTGTGCGCAGGCGATACCGCAACAATTCGTGCAGGCCCGCTAACTCGTACGGCTCTTCCTCGATGTGTCCAAGCGCGGCTAGTTGCTCCATCTTTTCATACTGTTCGAGCGAGAAGCCGAACTCTTTCATCTCCTCGTCAGTGCGGCGGCGCACGCGGAGCACGTTGCCAGCGTTGTCCGTTTCGGCGATCGGGAAGCGGTAGATGCGAAAGCCGCGGTAGCAGCCCGCAAACTCATCACCGGCACTCGATTGTTTTGGTTTGAGGCCGACGACGGCGTTGAGACTGTTGTGTGTATATATGTCTCGAGATGCGGCTGTGGTGGCATCCAGGAAATGCACCTCGCCGTACTCGCCGATGTCCGCGAGAATCATTACGTGGCCATCGAGGTAGTAGAGCGTTCCCGGCAACATGAATTCTCGCGTCAGTGCGATCGGAACGGTGTCGGAAATCCCGGCATTCTGGCCGTTCGGCGCGATTCGGTAATTGCCCGTGCAAAACGTTCTGACGGAATCGACGAAAAATTGATGTTTGTCGGTGTAATCGAAACTACTGATTGAGCCGGTCGGCACGTTGAATCCGGACCGACGAATATCCGTGCCGTCGCCGCTGCGAATCGTGGAGATCATAAATGGCAAACCGCGGCGGTAACTGTAGTACGCGGTAAGTGCAATAGTGAGCTTGCCGCAGTCGAGGACGTTATGTAGCGGTCCGATCGTATCGAGCGGGATTTGTGGATTCGACGGAGTGCCGACAAAATCCGGATCGAGCATCAGATTTATTTCCGGCTCCGTCAGCACGCTCCTGATCTTCGCCGCCCGTTGGTCGTGGGTGCCGTTCGCCTTTTTATCGTAGATGTGCGCGATCCACTTCGAGTAGTGTTCGAATTCTGCGCGATTCCATTGGCGGTAGAGCGGCCACGCGCCTTGACTCGATCGAATCGAAGGCGGGTTTGGGTCGTCTGCGCGTGCGGTCGAGACGGCACACAACGAGGCAAGGACCAGCGACAACGCGATACGAATCATTCGCCGCCGTCCCTGGAGAAGACCCGACGGCCCAAACCGCTTGCGCGATCCAACAGACTGCCGCCGCCGGACGGCTGGGTATCCGGTGCGGGCTTACGCACAGATTTCGGTTCATCCATTTTAGACACATCGTATTCATGAGGCACGAGCACATGCGGCGGCTCGCCATTCGTGCCGCGTCCTTCACGCTCGTCCAGCCACGCTAGAATCGCGTCGGATGGTTCGTTGTAAACTTCCCATTTTGCGAGTTGCCCCTCGAGCTTCTTTCGTTTGGGGAAGCCGTCTGTGAACATTTCACGCAGGAAACTCATTTCGGTCTCGCGGTTTGTAACGGTCCGATAATAGGTTTGCAGCAGGTACGAATCATCCATGCCGATTTTTGCGCCGCCTGGTAACGGCGTCGTCCTCGGCACGGCGGTCGCACGTTCTTCGCTGGTCATCGGCGCCCCCCACCGCAGTTCTGGCGGATGGTTGGGGTCGTAGGAGAGGTCGTACAATCGCCGTTCAATATCGTTTAACGAGAGGAGGATTGGTTCGCCTCTTGAATTCCGGTAGGTGAATGTGTGACTCACGAACAACTCGTTCTTGTATTCGACCAACGCCCTGGCTAAGTCCGCTTGTGTTTCGATCTTATCCGCATTAAGTCCCGTCATGTCCAACGTTTTCGGGTCCATGCCGTACCAACGAATGGCGTAGTCAAGCCAATCGCTGAGGTAGAAATACTTGTTGCGCCGATCGACGTCGGAAGAGGGCGAACTCCACGATTCCCAACGCCCATACGCTTGAAAGATGTTCTCTTTTTCCCGCCGTTCGGGGTACACGATGCCGCCGTTCTTGAGCACGTCTTTCCAGGCTTCCTGAACAAATGCTTCGCGTTGAGTAAAGACCTCAAGGATTTCGTCGACGTATTCGTCCATGAAGGCGACGGGACTCAAGGTGTCAACGCTTTTCATGCGTAGGCGGATAAAATCATGAAAACTTTCCGGCCTGACACCGCTCTCGTTAATTGCAACGCGCGAGACAAGATTGTTGAGGCGTTCGTATTGTTCCGTCGAATAGCCGAACTCCACCATTTCCGCATCGGTACGACGGCGCACATGAGTAACGATGCCTTTGGAATTCGTTTCCGCGATGGGGTAGCGCATGACGCGCAGGCCTTGGAAGCAGCCGCCCCATTCGTTCTCGGGGTCGGCGCCGCGCGGCGTGATGCCTGTGACGGTGTTCATGCCGCTATAGGTGAAGATATCGCGCGTGTGCGTAGTGCTTGAGTTCAGAAATCGCAGGTCGCCATATGGCGTCACCTTGGCGAGAATTAGGCAATGTCCATCGACGTAGTTGATGCATCCGGGCATGAGGTACTTTGGGTCGATTGCGACGGGTACGCTGTCGGACCATTCTGAATTTTTTCGATTGAGTTCGACGCGGTAATTACCGGAAGCGAAGCCGTTGATCGCAGAGCTGAAGAAACCGCCGAGCGATCCCGTAAAACTGCTGCTAACTCCGGATGGGATGTTGTAGGGCGACTGCCGGATATCCGCGCCGCTGGGCGACCACACGTGTGTGACCATCCAAGGCAGTCCGCGCCGGTAGGCGTAGTATGCGGGTAGGAACGAGGTGAGCTTTGCGCAATCAATGACGCTGTGTGCACTCCGGATGATGCGTAGCGGCAATTGTTTGTTGCCGCCTTCGCCGAGAAATGACGGTTGCTCCAACAGATTCATCTCGGGATCGGTCAGCATGCGTTCGATTTTTGCAATGCGCTGCTCGGTTGATCCTTTCGTCTTCATGTCGAAAAGATGTTCCATCCATTCCGCGAAGTGTTGCGTCTCCCCCGGTGTCCATTGGCGCGTGATTTTCCACGCGCCTCGATTCGACTTAATGGAGGGCGGATTGGGATCTTGAGCGGCAGCCGACCACGTGATAGCGGCGGCCAAGAGGATGGCGGTGTAAGTGAATAGTCGATTCAAGGAAGGCTTCATCGGTTCCCCACAATTCCTAGGCGTGATCAGAATTATCGAGCGGCAGTTTAACACACGCGGCTCAACGTCGCGTCCTTCTTCGCAGATTGTTTTGTGCGAATAGTGTGTACCGATTCCCTTTCTGGAAAGGCTGGCACTCCAGTATTGCGAACGTTAGATCGTCTTGTTCGGAATTTTTGCCGCCGCTGTGGTTCGTCCATGCGTTGAGAAGTTGGCTCGCACGATCTTCCGGACGCAGGCTTGCCACATTTAGACAATCGAGTTGCCACATCACGTCGCCAAACTGTCTGCCTTCCGCATCATGCGCCTCCGTGAGACCATCCGTGTACATGAACAATTGATCGCCGGGCTGAAGTTTAACGTTGGCGACGTCGTAGCGCGTGCTGGTACCGATGCCCATCGGAAAATTCCAGGGCGATCCGCGCGATGGAAGTCTCAGGGGATCCCAATCACAGGTGCCTTTGCGGAGCACGTGCATGGGCGGGTGCCCCGCCAGGCAATAGCGCAGTGTTCCATTCAAGGAGTTGTAGCTCAAGCACAAGCCAGTCGACATCAACTCGAGGCCGCGTTTGGAAGCGCGTTTATTCACGGCGCGCAACACGCCCGCTGGGCTGTCCCGATTGATGTGCGCAGAGAACGATCGCTCAAGCCAACTACTGAATTCGGCAACTTCCGCGCCATGACCGGTGACGTCGGCAATGCACACGCGGGCGATTGCGCCGGAGCCGCACGCGGACAAGTAGTGCAAATCGCCGCCGCGATCGCTATGCAATGGAAATGAATACAAAGCGCCGCGCAATCCCGGAATCGAGACCGCGCGTCGAACACGCGTGTTGCCGCCGGCGACTTTCCAGCAGACAAGTTCGGTCGATTCTAGGAGCGGGTCGGAGGCCATTGGATATACATTGAGGAAGTTTGCGTTGTATCCTGTACAACTCGGGAGATGGCGATCACACTGAGCGTTCCTCTAGCGGTCAAACCAATAAGTGACTCAGACGCGTGTTTGGGTTACGCGGCAACCTGTTTTCGGTATGCGGCCATCCCGCGCGCGATTCCGGCGGACGCCTCGTTACCAAGCTCTGCATCAAATGTACACGGGTCGCCCGTGCGGATGAAGGTCAGCCATTCTTCGAGTGGCGACGGCGTGATGCCATCAGTTGGGTGCCACACCTCGCTCGTGTCGGCTGCGCCTAGGAATTCAGGCATGACGGAAACAGACTCGCGCTGGATGATTAGGCTTCCCTCGCTTCCGCGAATCACCGTTGGGGTAGTCGGAATAGCCGTTGGACTGCAGTCCAGGTTGAAGTGAACGCCGTGGTTGAAGTCGGCGGACAAGTGCAGCGCATCGGGCAGTTCGCCGTCTCCGTCGAACGTACCGCCCATGGATGAGACCGATTTGGGTGTGCGCACTTGCGTAACGAACGCACAGGCAGCCCACAGGTCGTGGAGCGGTCGTGCGGCTGGCCCGTTCGTGAAACTCGCATTGGTTGGCCAACTACGCCCATTCAACGGGTCCTGATTCGCCGAAGCGGAACACCAGCGGACTTCGCCGATGGCGCCCATCTCCACCATCGAGCGCGCCGCTCGCAAGCACGGTTCGAGCACGATATCGCCGCCCACTTGAAAGGTAACGCCGGAAGCCTGTGCGGCATCGCGCACTCTTGCCGCTTCTTGTTCCGAGAGCGCCATGGGCGATGTGCAGTAGACGTGAAGACCTGCGTCCATCGCCGCAATCGAAGTTTCGGCGTGTAGATGGTCCGGCGTCGCGATGATTACGCCGTCGAGTTGTTGTTTCTTTACGACGTCAAGCGAAGCGCGATGAACGGCGACGACTTTCGCGTTGTGGCGCGGTCCAAGGATATCCATCGCGCGCAATAATGTCGTGCCGTAACGACCGGGGCCGAGCAATCCGATGCGAAGGCTAGCGCCATTGCGAGGCACGGTTGCCGCGCCAGCTGACGCCGTCGCGATCGCGGCTGCGGTCGTCGCGAGAAAGCCACGCCGTGTGATGCTATTCATCATGACTATCGCTCGCTTTCTCCATCATGGTGCGGGAATTTACAATGCCGTCATCCCGAGCGAAGCCGAGGGATCTACTGAGAACATGCGATCGGTTTTGAAAGACTGGGTAGATTCCTCGGCTTCGCTCGGAATGACATTAGATCGTAGTTACACCTTCCACTTATCGTAGTACGGCGCTTTCAACGAGAAGCCGTTTTGGTATTCTTGATACGCAAACGCGTTTGCTTCTTTTGCGATTTCTTCCGACGGGCCGGTGAATTTCAGCGTGTCCGAATCCCATTCCAGTTTTTGGCCTGTGCGGTGGGCGATGGTGCCGAGGTGGCACGTCAACGTCGTATTGAAGATCGTTTCGACGTCGCAGATCGGTTTTTCGCGTGTGCGGATGCAATGCGCCCAGTTTTTCCAATGCGGCTGATTCATGGGTGCGCCCGCGCGTTCTTTCGCCTCGCAACCTCGGTTCATCGGAATGACTTGGTAACCATTTCGGTCGAGGAGCAGGGTGCCTAATGTGCCATGGAACGCGATGCCGTAGGTGTCTTCCCTCGGATACGGTTTGGTGTTGCTGTACACCTTGTTCGAAAAGCTCAGGATGTAGTCATCGTATTCCCACAACACTTCGAGCGTGTCTGGCGTTGTGCGATTGTCGGTGAGGATGTACTTGCCGCCTTGCGATGTGATGGTCTTTGGTTTCTTTTCTTCGCCCATCGCCCATAACGCGATGTCAATGAGATGCGCGCCCCAGTCCGTCACTTTGCCGCCTGAATAGTCGAGGAACCAGCGGAAGTTATAGATGTACCGGTTCTTATTGAACGGCACTGGTTTCGTCCAGCCGATATACCGTTCCCAATCGAGCCAAGGCGGCGCTTCTTGATCGGGCGGGGCGCCGATGCCTTCGACCGCTTCGCCGTCGTGCGACCATGTTTCCACGCGGGCAATCTTGCCGAGGTAGCCGCTCCGCACAACTTCGACTGCTTCCTGAAACTGTTCGCCGCTCCGTTGCATAGTTCCTGCTTGGAAGACGGTATTGTTTTTCTTGATGGTATCGACAAGCGTAATGCCTTCGATGATGGTCGTACACAATGGCTTTTCGGTATAGATATCTTTGCCCGCATCGCTTGCCATCAGCGTCGGGATCGTGTGCCAATGGTCCGGCGTACAAATGACGACCGCATCTACTTCTTTGTTCGCAATCACCTCTTCGAAATACGTGTGCGTGGTCGGCTTCTTGCCGATCATGCTTTCCACCATGCCCGCCGCCCGTTCTGCTTGGGGCGGGGCGAGATCGCAGATGGCGATGGGCTCGATGTTCAATTCTTCGTGCATGCCGAGCACGAACTCACCGAGATTTCGCCGGCCCATCCCGCCGACGCCGA
>JAJDAB010000568.1 GCA_029262095.1 Candidatus Hydrogenedentota bacterium | reverse complement strand
GCGCGTCTACCAATTCCGCCACTCCGGCACTTGTTGAAGCGCCAAATTATAGCGCCGAACGGATACGGTTCGCAACGCCGCATTCGCCCGATGACCGCGCGGCTTGGTATGATCGGCAATTAATCGGGAGGGAACGATGTTAGCGCGTATTCGAGAGATTTTCGTTAGTTCGACAACGGCAGAAGTGTCGGAGCAAACGCACGAGGAACGGGTGCGAATTGCGACGTGTGTATTGATGCTGGAAGCGGCCACAGCGGATTCGGAGTATTCCGAGGACGAAAGTGTTCACATGATGCAAACACTGCGGACACGATACAAGTTGTCGAAGGATGATGCGGAAGAGCTGATGGATGTCGCTCGGCAGCGCCGCGATGACAGTTTTGATTTGTGGCAGTTCACCAACCAAATCAACATCAATTGTTCAATCGATGAGAAGCTCGAAATTGTCGAAGAAATCTGGCGCGTGGTGTACGCGGATGGAAAGCTCGATGGCCACGAAGACTACTTGATGCATAAATTCCGAAAACTTCTGAATCTGACGCACAAGCAGCTCATTGACGCGAAAGTGAAGGTGTTGGACGAATCGCGGGGATCAGCTTCGGGCTAAATGCGCGCGGTTTCGCCCTCGGATCCATCCCACGTACCCGAGGGTCCAAAGTTATAGCGCAAGACTTCGCGACCGCGTTGCTCCGTGCGGATGTTCGCGGGTTGGGCGGCTGCTTCGGCACGAGTGCTCCGCCGTTCGCCCTGGTACACCTGGTAGGTATACTCGACGAATCCCACATATCCCCGGCCCTGTTGCGAGCTCCGGGTCACCGAACGCGCATCCAATACGAGATACGACTCGAATCGCTTCGTTTCCTTGTAGAACATTCCTTTGAGCTCATCATCTTCCTGAAAAAGAATTTCGCCGTGCCGGGAACTGCTGTTCATCCGTTTCATTTCGGTCTTGCCTACGCCATCGAGCCGATCCATGATTTTGTCGGTCGCGGTCACGTAGCCTTCCGGCTTTTCGCCAATACCGAAGTCATACTTGACCTTTTCCGTGACACTCACATTGTCATCACCCGTGGCACATCCAGCGATGAGCGCCACGACCATCAACCCCGCAGCACCCGTTAATCGAATGGCAATACGGTTTCGGCGGTTTTTCCAAATATCCATTCTTGATCCTCTGCTGTGAATCCACGGGTATCCAACGCTTCGCGCATCGCTTTGTACGATTCCGTCAAACCAACATCGGGGTAGTCGGATCCATACAAGCAGCGGTCCGGACCGATACGGCGGATGGCGTAAAATATGTCATCTTCAATATGGCTCCCGCGATAAACCGAATACACCAGCGACAAGTCGAGGTAAATGGTATAAGAGGTTCGCGCGACAATCAACGCTTCCAAAATGCGAATTCCGCCCATGTGCGCGATAATAAGCGGCGCCTTTGGCAACGCCTCGGCCAGAGCGTCGATCAGCTCAAGCGAATCATCCTTCAACGCGCCGGGGCCGTAGGGAAAACAGTCGACCAACGTGGGCAACCCGCGGTCGGCCGCGCTGGCAACAAGCGCTTTAACCGCTGGGAAATCTCGACCGGAGAATCCTTGGCGACGAGGATGGAGCTTCAAGCCGCAAATTGGATATTGATCGGCGATCGATTCAAACGCTGAGACACAGCCCGGCCCATCAGCGGGATTCGCTGATCCGTAACAATAGATTTTCCCGGGGCGTTTAGCCGCTACGTTGAAGACGAACTCTGTTGGAATGACCGGTTCAATCGGCAACAAGACGATTCGATCCAGGGGCGAGTCGTCCAGGGCTTGGAGAAACGCCTGTTCTGTCGCGTCTTGTTTTGCGCCAAGGCCGTCTTGATCGGGATGGACGTGGCAGTGGGAATCGATAATCACGAGGAAAAGTATAACAAGGTGCGCGCGGTCGCTAAAAGGGCTTGCATGTTACCGAAGAAAATCGAGCAAACTCCGCTGCACAATGTTGGCGCCGGCATTCAACGCAGCATCGAATGCGTTTTGTTGCGCATTAAATTCGACGATGACCTCGGTGAAATCAGCATCCAACCGATCGGAAAGTACTCTCTCCAGTTGAAAATTGAAATCGGTAAGGTCCTCTGAGGCACGGGTCACTCGGTTTTGAATCGCGCCTAGCCGCGAGACGCCTCGTCCCAATTGTCGGTCAACATCGTCCAGCTCGGCAAGCTGCGTCTGCAAGCCGTCGGTGTTGCCTGCAAGGAGGTTGTCGCGAATATCGATGAGAGTCTGAAACTGATCCTGCGTCCCTTGAAACACGATTGAACCGGGCTCGTTAACCGTAATCGTTGCTTCCGTACCGATCCCGATCTCGTACCGTTCATCGTTACCATCATAGGTAACAGAGTCGATCTGACCCTGCGCGTTTCGAGTAACAGAATACGCTTCGGACCGTGTACGCGTACCGGCAAAAATGTATCGCCCCGCCGTATTGTGGTTGCCCTCCGCAACGGCGGATTCCAACAATTGGTTGATCTCTTCCGCGATGGCGTCCAACTGCGCCTGTCCGTTGGTTCCGTTTGCGCCTTGCAACGTCAGCTCTCGCGCGCGCTGAAAAATTTCCTGCATGTTTTGGACTGAACTCGCGGCTTCGTCAACGAATGGCGACGCATTCGAGATGTTGCGCATGAACTGTGTGTTCTTCGCGATAATCGACCGTGTGTTAATTGCGCGACGGGCGTCAATGGGGTCATCGGATGGAGAGTTGACGCGCAGTCCCGTTGAGAGTTGTTCTTGCAGCTTGAATATTCTGCGGGTCTGGTCCTGAATGTTGTTCAAGACCCGACTCGCAATAACGCCTTGTGTGACTCGTACGCCGCCCATCGTCGCGTTAACCCCGCTGGTCGATCATAGCCGGAGCGCCTTGGACCGTCGGGGGCGTATGACCGTCGCCTCGGTAGGCTGGACCGGTTTCGGATAATTGTCCAAACAATGTCTCACGCCACGCGCTGGCGATTTTTCGGGATTTTCGGGCGATCAATTCGTTGCGCTGAACAAGTCTTTGGTTGCTCAAAACAACACTTTGGAGCGCTGTTCGGCGTTCACTCAGTCGGCTCTTCCACGGTTCAGGCGCATGAGCGGCCAAGTCTCGCAAGCGAGTACGTTCCGGCGTTAGGCCTAGATCCTGCGATAGCCGCAACACCGCACCCTGACGGGCTTCCGCTTCCGACTCGGAATCGCGGGCCAATAGTTCAAGGGCGTTGTTCCGAGCGTCGATCGCTTCAATATCACGAGCGCATAGCGCCTCGTGTTGCGCCGTGCAAACGGACCCAACGTTTTGCTGGCGTTCGATTTCATCGTCTAGCATGTCACACAATCTTTTCATTTCAATTGACACGGCAGCCTTCTCCTACGTCCATCTAAGTTATCGGCTGCGGAGGGGAAATTCTTTACTAGAAAACATGGCCAAATTTGCTGGTTTCGATTCCGCCGGAAGCAATCCATCCCGCCGAAGCTGGGTTTCCGCCATTTTCGCAATTCCAAAATGGCCGCCATCGGCAATGGCGGAAGTCATGGTTTCGTCCATGAAATCTTGATAGAGCTCGGCGTCGGGACCGCTCCCGAAGAGGCCGTCCTCTTTGACGGTTTTACGCATTTCTTTGACCAAGAGCGACGCGAACAGTTTTTCCAGTTCCTTTGTCGCGACCGACTCGCGGTGTTTCTGTAGCGCCTGGATGTCGTCCGTACGAATGGGCGCGTTTTCAAGTGGGTTCACGTACAGCGGCATTACATCGGCTCCAGATCAGCGTCCATGGCGCCCGCCTGACGAATGGCTTGGAATATCGCGAACATGTCGCGCGGAGTAACCTGCAAGTTATTCAGTGCGCGTGCGACATCGGCCGCGGAAGTCCCTTCGACCGGCATGAAATAGGCCGGTTCCTGAGTTGCCAAGAGATCAACCGTCTCCTCAACGACAGTTTCGCCTTCGCCAAGCGGATTCGGTTGGCTTATAACCGGGGTGCGCGCAACTTCAATCGTGAGATTACCGTGCGCGATCTGGCAAGGTTTAATCATGACGTTGCCGCCCACAACGATTGTTCCGGTACGTTCATTGATGACGACTCGCGATCGCTCGCTCGCAACCGCGTCGAGCGAAAGCAGTCCGGCAATGAAGCCTACCAGATCAGATTGCATTGCTTGAGGAATCGTCACATTCACCGCACCGGGCGATAGCGATAACGCGGAACCTGGACCGAACGCCGAATCGACCGACTCGCGAATGTTATTTGCGGTCTGAAAGTGCGGCCGTTTCAACAGTAACGTGACTCGCTGGCCATCGGTAATCGTCGACGGAATCTCGCGTTCAATAAACGCCCCCATCGGTACTCGCCCGACGGTGACGTGGTTCTGCCGAATCGACGCGCCGCCTGCATCGGCGTTGAATCCACCGACTGACAATGGACCCTGTGCCACGGCATAGGTCTCGCCATCGACGCCATTCAAATACGTTGGGAGCAACGTTCCGCCCTCTAAACTCTCAGCGTCGTACAAGGTACTCACTCGCACATCAATTCGAGTACCTTCCTTTGCAAACGCTGGGAATAGCGCTTCAACCATGACAACGGCGATGTTATCCGACGCTAAATCGCGGGCACTTACGGATTCGATATCGAATCGTTTGAGCAATTCGGCTTGACGGGCGATGGCGTCTTTCGCTCCATCGCCGGTCCCCGAAAGGCCAACGACCAAGCCCATTCCGGTGAGCGGATTCGCTCTCGCGCCTTGAATTTCGCAGAGGTCTTCCAGGCTCGTGGCGTGGGCCGACTGCGTCAATAGCAGTATCGCCGCGAGCAATGCCGCAAACAACAATGCGCAATGACGCCAGTTTATTGTAAGTGTTTGCATTCGGTCGTAGGCCCCTAAAATGGCGAGAACCAATCCAAGAATTTCGTAACGAGGCCTCTGCGTTGGTTGTTCCAGAGCGGCCCCTGACCCTTGAGCTGAATCACGGCATTCGCGATTTGGCTTGAATCAATCGTATTGGTTTCCGAAACATCGCTTGAACGGACGGTCCCGCTGATGACGATGCTGGAGTCTTCCCGGTTGACCGACACCATCTTCTGGCCTTCGACGTCGATGTTTCCGTTCTCGTATACCCGCACAACATTGCAGGCTACCGTCATCACCAATGAATTCGATCGCCGCGTCGATCCCGTGCCTTTGTGTTCGTTCTCCGCTTCAATCCCCCAGTTGGGCAAGCGTTCGGCATTGGTAATACCCAATCCGTTCGGTTTGTCGGCGAGCAGAAACGTATTCTCAAGAATTCCTGAGTCGGCACTGATATCCGATTCTTTCTTGGTGTTTGTATCCGATCGGGTACTCGCGTCAATATTTTCGCGGACCAACACCGTGATGATATCGCCGACATCGAACTGCGCCTTCTTGTTGGATACGAGTGTTCCTTCTTTCGCGGCCTTCTTGGAAAACAACGAATCTGCTGTCCCCGGTAGCAACACGAAAAACGCGGCTAGACTGAATAGGAGGAAAAATCGTTTCATACTACCTCTCAATCGACGACGATGCTGCCGTCTTCTTGGACCACTCCAGTAA